>JAAYUH010000083.1 GCA_012517755.1 bacterium
ATCTTGATGGTGGAGCTTCATCTGCCCTATATTTAAATGGTAAATATATAACTTATCCTGGTAGACTTTTAAACAATGTTTTAGTTTTTGTAAGAAAGTGATTTTAAAATAATTTTGTAATGTTTTTAAGAAGATAATTCTAAAAACAATGTTGTAGTTTTTGGAAGAAAGTGATTTTAAAATAATTTTGTAATGTTTGTAAGAAGATGATTCTAAAAAGTTACATAAGGTAACTTATCACTCATAGAATTTAATAAAATCAATAGGAATTCTTATTTACTCATTGATTTTGATTTACTAATTATTAACATTTAAAAATATTTCATTGATTATATTGTCACATTTAACATATTTTCAATATTGTCAAACCAATATTGTTCATAACCACAAGGAGCTTTTGAAAAATCATCAATTCTAAATTTTAGATTTATCATAACTTTATAACCGTTATAATTAATAAACTTTTTATTTCCATTTTCTTCAAATAATTGTTTATATCCATTATCGATTTTATATGCCCATCCACTTATGTGTTCTATACCTTTTGGATCAACGAAAATAATAAAGTAGTCATTACCTTTATTAAGCCAAAAAATAAAATCTGGATAAAATCCACTAATTTTATTTTCATTAGGATTATAATATGGAATATAAACTTCATCTAAACTTTCATCAATTTTACTAAATAACCACCAATCAAATTCTTTAAACTTATTATCATTTTTAGATAAATAATTTTCTAAATCATTAACAAATTTTACTTCGCTTGAAGTTTTTATTATATGTTTGATGTAATCTATTTTTTCATCATCAGATAATATTAGTGGAATGTAGTAATGGTTAGCAATATGCTTGATTCTAATTTTATGTTGGTTGCTTTCAAATTCCTCTTCATTACTTAAATTTCGCACCAACTTTATATATTCTTGTGGGGGTATTGTCCCATACTGTTCTTGTGATTCTTTTATTTGATTGGGGTAGTTTTTTACTTTTTCAATTTTTTCTTGTATTTCACTGATATCCGTTAAATAGACCTTGATATTTTTAAAATGTTTTATTTCCTCTTGTAATTCTTTAAACTTTTCAAATTCCTCAGGGATAATACTTAAATAATCAAAAAATCTTTGAATAAGTAAATCTAAATTTTTATAATTTTTTTCACTTTCTTTATAAAATTCATCCTTTTTATTTATACTTTCTTTTAATATTTTTACCTTTTCTACTGGAAATTGTTTAAGATTTTCATTATATTTCATTAATATCACTCTATCATCAGATAAAAATTTAATAAATTCATTTAATAATTGAAAATCATTATTAGAAATTTGAAATTTTGTCTGTTTTTTAACCTTAAAAAGAGGATAGTCTGCTTTTTTATATGTTGGAACTAATAATTTATTTTTTCGAGCTTCATAATTTTCAAAAAGCGAAAGTTGATTTTCCCCTTCTATCATTTTTTCTTTTTCTAATTCATTTACTACTGTTACTACAGCATCTCGATTAGTACCAAAAATAAATAGTGTCTCTATTGGCAATACCTTATCTTTTATTTTATTAAATAGATCTTCATCTATCTCTTTTGCATTATAAATTTGTAATAACCTTTTTCTTTTATTTATTATCGGTTCAATTCTAACTCCTCTA
This sequence comes from bacterium, assembly GCA_012517755.1. Lineage (GTDB taxonomy): Bacteria > Caldisericota > Caldisericia > B22-G15 > B22-G15 > JAAYUH01. The sequence continues at coordinate 1,645 of JAAYUH010000083.1, forward strand.
CCAACTGATTGAAGAATAAATTTTTTCGCATCCTCCCCCATTCCAATATTAATGAAATTAATCACATTTGGTCTATTAGAATCCCAACCTTCATAAAAACTGCGAGACCCCATCAAAATATTAATTTCAGATTCTTCTTTGTTAAGGTTTTCAAAATAACTTTCATCTTCAAATTTTCGTTGAACTTCATAATTTGCAAGTTCTCTTAACCATTCAGAAATATCGCCTATTTTTATCAGTGCAAATGGTTTGTCACTTGTTTTTAACTTAAAAGCCAATTCTTTACTATTAAATTACATTCTTAGAATTTCAATTTCTCCATTTGTATTTGAATTATATACATAATTTAAAATATCATCCTTTGTTATATTTCTAAAAATCGTTTCATCTATTTTTACTACATTATCTTTTTCAAACATAAATTCAGGTTTATTTCTTAATTCTCCCCATAGTTCATCAATAGCTTTGGTGAAAATTTCTTGTTCAATCTCACCTTTTCCAATTTTTTCAAGTTCTCTAAAAAATAATTTCAAATCAGCATCTTCTGTATTAACAGAGTTAACAAGTGTTAAAAGTAATGGCTTATGATATAAATTTGATTGGATATTCTTAATATCTTCATAAAACTTTTTCACATAAGTTAAAAGAATTAATGATTTTAAAACTATTTTCTGCTTCTCTTCATCAGAATAATCTTCATTTTCTCTAAATGCTCTTATCTCTTGTTTCAAAATACCAATATGCTTTCCATAACCAGATTTTATGAAACTTGATAAGTTAAATTCAAAAGAGGTGGTAATAATATCTCTCGGGTCTATAAAAGTGGCTGAGGAATTAAATAAAAAACCATTTCTTGATAGGATAGAATAGATATGTTGTCTTTTTGACTCTTCTTTATCGCCTTTATGTGCTTCATCTAAAAAAATATACCATTTTCCATCATTATCATAATTTTTGAAATCAATGATCTTTTCTTTTTGTTCATCACTTAGATTATCAGATCGATAATAAAATACATTTAATCCAATCAATGTTTTTTGTTTCATAATCTCTGGATATTCTTTTAATTCTTTTAAAATAATTTTTGTTTCATTAATATAATTAAATTCATTTACATGTTTTTTAAGTTGATCTATCAAGTCGTCTCTATGGGTTAAAATAAGGATATCATTAGGTGGAATTTCCTTTCTTTCAATTAACTTAGCTAAAATTTGAATAAGTTTAATAATGACAAGACTTTTGCCACTTCCTGTTGCCATCCAGAAACACATACGATTTATAAAATTCTTATAATTTATATTCCCCTTTTGTAAAGGGGTGTCAGACGAAGTCTGATGGGGTATATTCCCCTTTTGAAAAGGGGTGCCAGACGAAGTCTGATGGGGTATTTCTTCCAGAGGATAATACTCAGTAAGAAGTTTATAAATATTTCTTTTCCTATTATCTATTTTAATATCAATATTTTCTTCTAATCCATTATCTTTGTACCAATTAAAAAATTTCTCTTTTCTTTCTCGATTAGCTTCTAAATCCTCTTTCACTTGATAGTCAACTAAATCATCATAATACTTCCAAAGAACCTTTATAGCATTTTTTACTGCTTTTTGTTGATAATCCCAAAGTTTTTTAGTTTGTGAAAAACTTTCCAAATCAAAAGAGTTCCAGTTCGCTGGCAAGTCCTCAAATTTTAAATCATCAATCATATCTTGTAAAAATATTTTTGACATAATTATAAGCTCTTATATTCTTTAATATTCCACATTGTGAAAATCTCTTTATATATAAAATTGTGCAAATCGTGCAATAATCGTGCAATAATCGTGCAATAATTTCGAAATAAAAGTATATTATCTGAGCAAGACATATTCAACTGCTCGTCCTTTACCAATAGGAGTTATTAATTTTTTGTTAACCAAATCTGCCAAATCTAAATTTGCCATCCTTGAAGAAATTGTCACTAATGATACATATTCTTTTCGAGAAATTTTTCCATTTTCTTTAATAAACTTGATTGCTTTAATCTGCCTATCATTTAACCCCATTTTTCTTAAATTTTCTTCTGTATAAATGTCTTTATAAAAATAGATAGAAAATCCTCCGAATTCTTCTTTGAATTCTGGTTCAGGTAATCCTGCTTTTTTACATTCATCTATAATTTTAATCGTTCCTCTGCCCCACTCTTCTATCAATCCTGCTTTGAAAAATACATCAGCTAATAGCTCATTTCTTGGATAAGATGAATGGTTCTTCTTTAATTCCTCAATTTTAATCTCCCTTGGTAATACTCCAACATTCCAAAGAATCATCTTATCTGGATAAATTTTTAATTGAATATGTGGACCAATGTAATCTCTATGGATTACAGCATTTATAATTGCTTCTCTTAATGCTTCTTCAGGGTATTCTAAGGATTCTTTTCTATAGATACCCTCAAACTTTATTTCTGATATAAGATATTTTGTCCTTAATAATTCCATTGCTTTTTCAACCTGTTCAAATAGATTTCCCTCCACATCATCTGAACTAATAATATCTGTATCAGTTGAAAACTTACCAATTTTAATAAATGCACTTGTAAAAAAACGCTTTGGATTTTTCCCAAAAAGCAAAATACCTGCCCTTGTTAATTTCTCATCCTCAATAAGATTCAATTTTTCAAGGATTTTTACAGATTCTTTTTCTTCCTTAATAAAAGGTAATCTTTTAAAAGCAAGTTGTTTAAATTTTTCTAATGTTTCAAAATTTATATCTTCAGTAGTTGCTCTTTCTTCCAAATACTCATCCCATCTTTTACCTGATTTTGATATTAAAAATCTTGTTAATTCTCTACCTTTTAACTCTTGAACTGTGCTTCCACTTCGAATATAAAACCTACCTTGATAGGAAATTGGTGCATAGGAACATTCTACTTCTAAGACAATTATATCTTTCCCTTTTCTCTTCTCTAATTTAATTTTTGGTATTAGACCAAGAATATCTCTAATTTTATTTGGTAAATCTTCGAGAAGTTTTATTGAATTTTTCACACCAACAGGATTACCATTATCATCAACTCCTATGATTAATCTTCCACCATCTGTATTTGCAAAAGCACAGATTATCTTTAGATACTCATCACGCCAAGAAAGTTTGAATTCAATAGTTTGCGATTCTTTCATTATCACCACCAGATTAAAGGCTTAATAAGTTTATAATCTAAATTTTTAATATTTATCTTTTCACCATCCTCAAATTCTACTTCATCAGTAGAAATTCTCTTAATCCATTTGCCAAGAAGGTTAGAGAGTGTTTCAGGAACATCTATATTTTGATAAAGTTTTGAGAAATCCACTATTACTTTATTGTTTTCATAATCTATTTCAAGTGCTTCAAGCATCTTTAAATCTCTCATAAAAACATATTGATTATATGGTTCATCATAAGGATTACTAAATAAATCAGAATCTTCATATTTTACTTTCCTTAAAGTATCTTCATATTGCTCAAGTTCATAATATTTAAAGAAACCTCCGCCTTGATATTCTTTTACTTCTTTGGAGATACCTGATTTATCATAAGCCAAAACCTTCTTCATTCTTGGTAAAACTACTGAATAGAAATGTTCTCCCATTTCAACACCAATCCATTTTCTTTTGAGTTTATGTGCTACTGCTGTTGTTGTGCCACTACCAAGGAAGTAATCCATAACAATATCACCATCGTTGGATGTAGATTCTATGACACGCTTGAGGAGAATTTCGGAGTTACGAGTAGGAAATTCAGGGTCTTGCTCATATCCTGGAATGTCTGTCCAATTGTTATTTATTTGGTTATATAAACTTAATATTTCCCCTTGAAAAGATCCGACACCACCACACTTTAGGCACTTTTCACCTCTTATTTGATTATTATCTGTAATGATTTCTCCACAATTTAAACATTTTAATCTTGCTAACCCATTTTTAACTGCTATATCTAAATTCTCTTGTGAAAAAGCCCAATGTCGTCCTTTCGGAGGATATAATTTAATTCTAAAAATTTCTCTGTATGCATTGGCTTTTTGTTCCCCCGGCATACTTAAAAAAGGCATCCAAAGGGATTCATTTAATTTTCTCTCTATTTCTCTGTAAGTATTATTCTCAATTAGTCTCTTGATAGCCTTTAATGTTTCTTGGTAATACTTTACATGTTCTTTTTCTCTTTCAAGAATATATAAGTTCCCATTTTCAGAATTCTTGAAGTAGAAAAATAACGAATCTGTTTTATTTAGTAATCTATTCTCTGCTTTTCTAGTTTGCATACCTCGAGTAATTATTATCTCATTCCTAAAATTCCCTTCTCCAAAAACCTCATTCATCAAGGGTCTTACAAGCCAATTCCCGTTATAATCACAGCGAACAAAAATGCTTCCTTTCTCATTCAAAACATCTTTTGCCAACCACAATCTATTTTCAAGCAAGGTTATCCAACTTGCATTCTTATATTTCACAGAATAGAAATAATCTGCATCCTGCTCTTTATTAAATGGTGGATCAATATAAATTGTCTGCACTTTTTCCTTGAATTTCGGCAGGATTGTATTCAATGCTTGATAATTTTCGCTCTTTATGAGCCAACCATCTAAAGAGTTATCTAAATCATCAAATAATCCTAAAATTCCAAGTTCTAAATCTTTGAAGTACTTCGTATCTATTGGTAGGTATTTAAATTCCCCTCTTATAGAGGGGTTAGGGGTGTTCAGAAAGGAGTTCGAAGGGACAGTGTGTTTACTAATTTCATCCTTCACAAATTCTAGGATACCTGATAAATTGTTTTTCACCTGTAAATCAGGAATATGGATAACTTTCAAACCAAGACTTTTTAGATAATTATCTCTCTGTTCATCGTATTCAATTTTCCCATCATGGGTAATACCGTCAATCTCAATAATAATTCCCAAATCCTTACAATAAAAATCAACAATATAATTCCCAATAATCTTTTGTCTATCAAAATCAAGACCAAGAAATTTTCTGTTTTTAACCTGATTCCAGAATAATACTTCAGATAAGTTTCCAGCCTTTCTTAATTCTCTTGCTTTATTTTTTAGGTTTGGATTATAAGGTAGTTCATACCATTTAACTACCCCGTCCACCTTCGGTGGATACCCCTTCACAAAAGGGGAATTTTCTAAAATTTTACTTTTATCAAAATCATCATCTACAATACCTAAATCTTTCCACTCTTTTATTTGTTTATCAAAATTTTCATTTTTTATTATCTTCTCGATGATTTTCAAATTCTTATCTTTTTCAGCAATTCTATCAAGTGTTATTACATAATTAGAATTCAATACAAATTTTGGTTTATTCCATATTTTTACAAGCTCATTTTCAAACTGAGAAATAAAATAAATGATTTTGAATGCAGTATCCTTTAAAACCTGAAGTTCTTTTATTCTTTTCTCATTCCAATCGCTTTCACCAGAAAATACATACTGATAAAGCCATATATTAAATTGCTCTTTCAGAAATTCTTCTGCATTCTTATTTATAAAATAATCAACTTCGCTTTGCTTCTCAAAAATCCTGAATGCTTTTTCCAAAATTTCATCTGTTATATTTATTCTCTTTATTTTTAATTCTTTTATAATATTATCAATTTTTGTTATTTTACCTCTCTCTGAATAGAAAACATTGAGAATAATTACTCCATCGTCACTTACATTTTTAAATTCATAAATAATTTCTTTTTTTTCATTTGCTCTCTTATATTCAAGATTTGAAACATCAAAAAAGCATTTGAAACCACCTACTTCAGTTTCTAAATTTTTAAACATCCTATCGGTTTTAACATAATAAAGCATATGTGTTTTCCAGAAAAGAATAACATCCTTATCATCTGTATAAACTTTCTCATATATGTTTTGATAAATTGGAGTATATCTAAAATAGATTGAGCCACTTTCAGAGAAATAACGATAAAAGAAGGTATAAAGTTTATCAAAAAGTTCTTCCTTAAACTCTGGGAATGGCTTTAATGATTCTTCTATATCTTTTTGAAGTTGAGGAAAGACACCATTTTCATAATATCTTGATTTAATTCTCATTAAATTTATATATCCAGATTCTCCTTCTACTTTTGCACCTATGAAGATGTCCTTTAGTGCGTTGTAAAATTTTTCTTCCTTAGTCATCTTTTCTACCTCTTTTTATTATAGTATCATACATTTCAAATAACTTCAGTATATATGAACATAAATTCATATACTATTTAATTTTGATGTTATATATGAAATTAAATTTATATATTCTATCTATTTGAATTTTAATCATTTTTTACCTCTTAGTAAAGCCCTTCACATTAAAAATCACAACTTTAATCCCTTTCCACCTTTTTATAAAATTTACCTCCAACTGAAATTAACATCTTAATAAAAAACCGTTTTAATATTTTATAATTAAATCAATTTTTTACCAGCAAAACTTTTCTTCTTTTTTATTGTAACTTTAAATTTTACCACTAAAACCTCTTCTTTTTTTATTATTACTTTAACTTTTGCTACTGAAATCCTTTCCTCTTTTACCCATTAAATTTTTGCTGCCCAACACTTTTCCCTTTTCCATTATGATTTTTTACTACTAACCCCCCCTTCCTTTTTGACATTATGTTTTTTCTCAACTACTTATACTAAGTGGGCATAATATGTTTATGAACTTCTTCATTAACTTCATCTAAAACCTCTTTCTCTTTATTGACATTATGACTTTTTCATAACTAAAATCTCTTCCTTTATTATGATGACTATTTACTACCATTAAAACTTCTTTCTCTTTATTGACATTATGACTTTGTAGAGTTTGATATCCATATTCTCTTTGAGTTCTATGGGTTCATATTTTTCATTTGCTGGCTCAAGAAGGACTTTTCCATTTATTTTCTTCAATCTCTTAAATGTTGCTTTATCATCAATCATTGCTATGACAAGAGAACCACTCTCAACTTGTG
>JAAYUH010000084.1 GCA_012517755.1 bacterium
AGACCACCATGATCAGTTATAGCAACAGAATCCATATTCAATTTTCTCAATTTATCAAAAAGTTCATCGATTCTTAAAAAACCATCAAGCAATGAATATTCTGTATGTAAATGAAGATGAACAAAACTCATCTATTTAACTCCTCTAAAAGAACCTCTTTTAAAATCTCAGGATTTAACCTTCCTTTGCCTTTTGCCATTGCTTGACCTATCAAAAATGTCAATGCCCTCTCTTTACCCTTTTTGTAATCTTCTTTTACTTTCATATTCTCTTTTAAAACCTCTAATACAATTTTTCTAATCTCATCTTTTGATGTTATAGGTAAAATATTTTCATTATTAATTATATAATCAAGATTTTTACATTCAAATAAAAGTTCAATTATTCTTTTTAAAATTTTTGAAGAGATCTCTTTTGAAAAAAACATTGAAACTGCTTTACCAAAATCAGCTGGAGAAAATGGAGGTTTTGATAAATTTTTTTCATTCAAAGTTCCAAGTACATCTGTTAAAAGGAAGTTAGCAACTACTCTTGGTTCAGGAAAGGTTTTTAAAACTTCGAAGAAGAAATTCCTAAGTTCATTCATTGAAACCAATGTTTCTATTTCATTTTCTGAAAGTGAAAAATTTTTCAACTTTTCTCTAATATCATTTGGCAACTCTTTTATATTTGATTTTGCTTCATTAATTAATTCTTCTGAGATAATTATAGGAGGTAAATCTGGATCTGGAAAATATCTATAATCTTCTGCCTCTTCTTTTCCCCTCATTGAATATGTTTTTCCATCACTCTCATTAAAATGTCTTGTCTCCTGTATTATTTTTTCTCCTCTTGATATCAATTCAAAGTGTCTATTTATCTCATATTCAAGTGCTCTTTTAATTGATCTAAAGGAGTTCATATTTTTAACCTCGCATCTATTATGTCCTTCAATTGAAACATTTGCATCGCACCTTAAAGCCCCCTCTTCCATATTTCCAGTTGAAACTCCAAGATAAATCAAAATTTCTCTCAACTCTTCAAGATATTTAACTGCTTCATCTGGAGAGTTCATATCGGGATATGTAACTATTTCAACAAGAGGAACTCCTGCTCTATTATAATCAACATAAGAGTAGTTTGCTTCCATAATATCTTCTGGATGGACAAGTTTTCCAGCATCTTCTTCTATGTGGACTCTTATTATTCTAACAACTTTTTCTGAATATGGTAGTTTCAAAAAACCCTCTTTTGCAAGAGGAATATCATATTGAGAAATCTGATATCCTTTTGGTAAATCTGGATAGAAGTAGTTTTTTCTATGAAAGAGTGATTTTCTATTAATTTCACAATTAAGAGCCTTTGCAATCATCAATGCATATAAGATAACTTTCTCATTAAGCGATGGCAGAGCCCCGGGAAGACCAAGACAGGTTGGACATATATTACTGTTTGGTGGTGAAGAAAAATCAACCTTACATTTACAAAACATTTTTGTTTTTGTATTAAGTTGAGCATGAATCTCAAGACCAATTATAACTTTATCCATATCACATCTCCTCAGGTGTTGATACACCAATTAAATTTAACAAAAGAGATAGGGTAATTTCAACTCCTTTAACAAGTAAAATCCTTTTGTTTCTTTCTTTCTCATCATCTAAGTTTAATACAGGATAATCATGATAAAAGCTATGAAATTTTTTTGCAATATCATAGGCATGAAAAGTAAGTAGATGAGGAGAAAGTTTATTGACAGTTTGATATAAAATCTCTTCAACATATATCAATTTATTTAATAATTCTCTTTCATCACTATTAAAATCAAAATTTATATTTTCAAAATCGAAATTAATATTTTTTTCTAATCTTTTCCTTTCAATTGATCTTGTTCTTGTATATGCATATTGAATATAATATACAGGATTTTCAAGGTTTTTTTTCCTTGCAACATCGAGATCAAAATTCAACATACTATCAGATGATCTTGATAAAAATATAAACCTAACAGTGTCTTTTCCAATTTCATCAATAAGTTCTCTTAAAGTCACAAACTCCCCTTTTGATTTACTCATTTTTACCTCTTTACCACTTTCAACAAGGTGAACTATTTGATAGA
>JAAYUH010000085.1 GCA_012517755.1 bacterium
AATTTGTAGTACCACTATCCATAGAACTCCAACTTGTACCATTATAGTGAAGGATGGTACCAGCATATCCTACGGCAAAAACATCATTTGGACAACTACCCCAGACACAACGAAGGTAATTTGTAGTACCACTATCCATAGAACTCCAACTTGTACCATTATAGTGAAGGATGGTACCAGATTCCCCTACAGCAAAGATATCATTTGGACCACTTCCCCAGACACTATAAAGAAAGAGATTTGTAGTACTAATGCTTATAGAACTCCAATCAGTACCATTATAGTAAAGGATGGAATTACCAGGAAATCCAACAGCAAAGACATCAGTTGGACCACTACCCCATATACTATAAAGGTAGTAATATCTATTATCATTATACATAGAACTCCAAGTATTACCGTCATAATGAATGATAGTACCAGCATATCCTACAGCAAAGATATTATTTGGACCACTACCCCATATACTATAAAAGTCATTTGATGTACCACTATCCATAGAATACCATTTAAAGCCATCACTACCATTATAGTAATGAAGGATGGTACCATAAGCCCCTACAGCAAAGATATTATTTGGACCACTTCCCCAGACAGCATAAAGATAGTTGCCTTGTGGCAAAGGATTCTGCCACTCCCAACCAACAGGATTTGCCTGTACTATCTTTATCATTGGTCTAATCAATGTTACTAAAGAAAATGTTAAAGATGCAATAATTAAAATTAATAAAATTTTATACTTTTTAAAGTTAATCAATTTTTGACTCCTTTCATTAAAAGATTTTAAATTATTTTTGTAGCATTACCTCCTTTTATTTAATTATTACATTTTTTATAAAAATGCTATTTTTTAAACATTATAGAATAATTTTTTTACAATATCAAATAGATGCTATTTTTTAATTTATTCAAGAACTCCAATGCTTAATATCTATTTAGAAGTCGAGTTAGTATTTAAAAATATTTTGAATGAAATGGAATCAATAGTTAAAAAAACTTGGTTTATTAAAAAAATATGAAGAATTACATCCAGAAATATATGGATAGATATAATAGATATTAGAAATAAATTAATTAATGAATATTTTAGTGTTGATATGAAAGTGGTTTAGGAAACAGTACAAAAAGACATTTTAATCTTAAAGAAAAATATTGAAAATATTTTAAATGCTTTATAAACTTAAGATTGTTTTAAGGATTAAAATTGCACCTTTTTTATCAAGAGGTTTATTTTTGTTTCCACATTTTGGTGAATATATACAGGATGGGCAACCATCTTCACATTTACAATTATTAATAACATCATATCCATAACCTATGAGTTTCTCAATATAATCAAATCCTTTTTTTGAAAATCCAATTCCACCAGGATATGAATCATAAATAAATATTGTTGGTCTACCTGTATCTGGATGAATTGGGTGAGATAGTCCACCTAAATCTCTTCTATCACAAATTGCAATTAATGGGAATATTCCAATTAGAAGATGTTCAAGTGCATGTATTGATCCATTAAAATCATAACCACTATTTATTACATCTCTTTTTATATCATCATTTATATAAAACCAGAAACCCTTTGTTTCAAAAACTCTTGATGGTAATTCAAGAGGATATTCTCCTATTAAATCATTTATGAAGGGTTTTCTTTTTTGATACCCAACAACCTGAGATGTAACTTCAAGGTCTCCATAAAAAATATTTAAATTATGTCTTTTTTTGTTTTCTAAAAATTTAATAATTTTTGTTGAATTTATTTCAAGAGACTGAGTGTAATAATCAACATCTTTCTTAGTTAAAAATATCTCTTTATTTCTCAAATCTAAATCTTTTACAATAAAGGAATCACCTTCAAAATAGTAAACTGCACCTGGGTGTGCTTCATTAAATGCTCTCCCTTCATCTATTCTTTCAAGTTCTTTACCATTTTCATCAAACAAAACAAAGTCATCCTCTTCAAAACTTCTCAATGTTACATATTTATGTGGCATATCAGAAATTGATGGTATCAATCTCCCTTCTATATCTTTTAATTTATTTTCTTTTATTAACAAATCTATTTCATCATCGAAGAAAAAATCATCAAATTTATGTATTGGAATTTCATAAGAAGCACATAGAATATGTTTTTTTAATAAGTTTGTATTATAAGGATCAATTATAAGATTTTCACTCCCTTTTTCAAAAATTTCCTCAGGATGATTTACAATATATTCATTTAAAGGGTCTTTTTCTCCTAAAAAGATTGTATAACCTGTAGATTTTCTCCCTGATCTACCACTTTCTTGTAAAAATGATGAGATTGTTCCAGGATATCCAACAATTAAAGAGACATCCAAATCTCCAATATCAATGCCAAGTTCAAGGGCAGTTGTTGAGATAACAAAACCTATCTCTCCATTCAATAATTTTCTTTCTATATCTCTTCTTTTTTCTTTTGAATATCCTGCTCTATATGGAAGTAACCTTTTTTTATCTTCATCATCCAATTTGTCTCTCAAATATCTATAGAGAAGTTCAACTCCTTTTCTACTTTTCATAAAACAGATACCTCTATAGTTTGATTTTATTAGTAATTCAACAATCCATATTGCTTCACTATATAAAGACCTATCATCCGGTGTTTTCATAAAAAAATAAATTTTTTTACTTCTTGGTGCATCATCACTTGAAATTATTTTGATATCTTCACCATAAAGATTTTTAAAAAATTCATAAGGATTTCCTACAGTTGCAGATGAAAAAATAAATACAACATCCTTTTCATAAAATTTAAAAACCCTCTTCATCCTCCTTATTAAAGATGCTACATTAGAACCAAATATGCCATTATATATATGTGCTTCATCAAAGACAACAAAGGATAGTTTTGATAAAAAATTACTCCAGTTTGTATGATATGGAAGGATTGAGTAGTGAATCATTTCTGGATTTGTAAATATTATCTGAGAACTTTCTCTTGTTCTTTTTCTCTCTTCAAAAGGAGTATCTCCATCATAAATTCCTGTTCTTATATCAGGTGTAATATTATAAATTTGCCTTTCCTGATCTCTTGTTAATGCTTTTGTTGGATAGATATATATCGCTTTTTCTCCTTTTTTTAAAAAATTATAAATAGGAAGATGGAATGCAAGAGTTTTACCAGAAGCAGTAGGTGATATGATTGCAACATTCTGCCTATTGTTTATTAATTCATAAGAATTTACCTGATATTTATATAACTCCTTTATATTGATATTTAATAATTTTTGTTTTACTAATTCAGATAAGTTATCAATTGATGTATAATTTCCATCTTTTTCTTTAACTTCAAAAATATGTTTAATATTACCTTTATAATTTTTTGAACTTGTTAATGTTTCAAATAAGCTAACCGATATTACTCTTTTCCTTTCACCCAACGCCAGAGAATTAAATTAACTAAAGATAAAACAACACTTATAAAGGCAAGATGATAAAAAACATTAAAAAACATTTGTGGTATTTTAAAGAACAGTGGAAAACCAGTACTCATTAAATTTACAACTCCACCTACAAAGATCGAAATAACTGAAGCAATAAATGATGGTAATTTTATACTTCTCAAAATTGTATAAACAAGGAATGAAGCAAAAATTGCAAGAATAAAAAATAGTAATGTTAAAGAAAATTGAAGAGGTCTTCCAATAACCATATAGACATTTTCAAGAACTTTACTCAAAGAAAAAGGTTCTGTTTCAACTGCTTGCATATAATATTCTGTAAAAACAATCGCAAAGAATAGAAAAATTAAAAGTAATCTCCCAATGATTAATGAGATTGTATAATTTCGGCTTATTTCAATATCAAACATCTCATAAATTATAAATATTGTAATTATGATAATTGAAACAAAATATACAGGAATCAAAGAAATACCACCAACACTTAATCTTCTTAAAAGCGCAAGATATCCTGGAAAACTAACAAATTGAATAAGTGCTAATATTCCACCAACTATCAAATAGAAGAAAGCAAGAGAGATGTTTTTCCTTATTTTTAAAGAAATTAAAATGATGATAAAAAAGATCAAAGAAAGAATTGTTGGATAAAAAAAATTTTGAAAATTCATTTACTCCTCCTTTGTTAATTTTTCTATTAATTTTAATTTATCTAAAGAGATGTTTGCTAAAACTTTTGTCTCTTTAAGTAGTTTAATAAAACATGATAGTATCTCTTTATCACTTAATTTCAACTCAATTGCAATATCTTGTAAACTTTTACTTCCGTCTATTTTAAATAAAACTTTATCACAAACACTTTTTGGTCCTGATAAACCAAGTATTGATAAAGTATCTTTTACAGGAGAAATCACTCTTTTAGGTATTATTTTTGAAATATCAATTTTCTCTTCTTCTGTTGTTTTTAATAAATTTAAGGTTAATAAAAGGTAGATAGTTCTCAATGTCACAAATTCTGAAAAAGTAGATATTTTTAAGGCATCTCTGATGGTTCTTTTATCTCTGAAAAGATTCAATATCTGCCATTCATCAGATGTTAATTTAATTTCAGTAGTACTGACTCTTGGATTTGTTTCTAAAAAAGAATCAATATTTGGTAATTTTGATTGTAATCCCTTAAGTTCATCTGCTCTTCTTATTCCTTCTAAAAGAAGTGAATCAAGATTTTTTTCTATAGTTTTTTCTCTTTTAAAATCCTTAACAGAAAAACTAAAATTTCCTTCATCTATTAAAAAAATATCATAAAATGCCTCTTCACCTTTTTTTACACCAGAATTTGCATCAACTATTTTTCCATTTAGGAAATAGATTTCTCCATTTAAATCTTCTCTGTCTTTTTTACCATTGATTTTTAAAATTCCAGTTTTTGCTCCAAATGATAAAAGATTCAAAACATCTACTAAAGGAAAATCTTTAATGTTACCTTCAACACCCATTTTTTCTCCTTTAACTTATAATAACAATTTTTGTTATATTTTCAATACATTTTCTATTTTTTAATTATCTCTTCAACTTTTGGTCTAAAAAAAATAAATTTTTGTAAAATTTTTGTAATAAATAGTGCAACTATTAGGAAAATGAAACTAAAAATTATTGAACTTATATTAACTCCTTTGTATACAATTTTTTTGAAATAAAATTCTCCTAAAATAGCCCCAATGAACATAAAAATTATAGGAACAATATATATAATAAATGTTGATATTATGTAGTTTTTAGAGGGAACTTCAACAAGAACAAGATCGCCTGGTTTTGCATCAATTATATTTTCTGCTTCAATTATCTTATCTCTTTCCTTATGAAAAAGACACTTCTCTTTGCTTATACAACTATCACAATATTCTCGGCCAACTTCAACAACTGATAATGAATTTTTGTTTTCTAATATCTTACCAATCTCTTTCATAATAAATTATCCCCGAAGCCACGTGAGTCAGGATAGGTTTGAACCTGCTCCAAGCAGGTGGGGTTCTCATCTATAACTCTCCATCCCGGAGTAAATCATAGATTTTATTGAGCCCCAATTTTTTAGGTGTTGGCCCAACCCACCCATTATCCCACGTATGCTCCAGGGTTAATTTAATAATACCACAAATTTCAAAAATATGTTATCTATTTTTAATTACAGATTATTCATACCTAAAAAGTAAAGATGCTATCAAAAGAGAAACTATTGCATAAATTATTAATATTGAAAAATTTGACATAATCTCTTTTAAACCAAAACCTCTTAAAATTATTTTATTAAAACCATTGATTGCCCAATATTGGGGTGTAAATTTACCAATAGTTTGAAGATATTTTGGCATAATTTCAATTGGCCACCATGCACCACCAATCATACTTGTTACAATAGATATTAATACGGTGAGTGCACCTGCTTGTGCAGAAGTTTTTACAACTGATGATAGAATTGTTCCAAGACCAACTGCAGATAGTGTAAAAGATATAGCAATCAATAAAACTGATAAAGGGGAGTTTCCCCAGTTAACGCCAAAAATGAATTGGCCAAAAAATATTATAAATAAAAATTGAATTATAGTTACACAAAAAACTCCCAATAATTTTCCAGATAATACTACTATCTTAGTTATAGGTGTTGTAAGTAGTCTTGATAAAATATTCATTTCTCTTTCTTCAGCAAGAACAACAGCAGTAAAAAATGCACCCATCATAACAAACATAACTCCAAAGCCTGGAGATGTTGCATTAAAACCAGTTGGTAAAATTAAATTTTCTTTTTGTACTGAAAGAATTTCATATTCAACAGAAACTTTATTGTTTGATGTTAACTCTTTTAATGCTTCATTAAAGCTATTTTCAAAATGTTTTTTCTTATCTAAATCATTTAATATTATACTTTTTTCAATATTTTTTAGAACAAAATGTCCTGTTAAAGAAGAGATATCAATTTGATTAGTAATTTTCTTTACAAGCTCCTCGATATAAAAACTGTTATTACTTGATGATTTATAAATAGTTATATTTACATCACTATTATTGATTATTGAATAAGAAAAGTTTTCTGGAATATATATCATAGATGCAATTTTTGTCTCTTTCACCATATTAACTACATCTTCAAATTCTTTTTCAGAATATAAAATGATATCTAAGTCTTTTTCATTTTTCATTACATCCTCGTATATATCTCCATAGATACCTTTATCAGAATTAATAATAGCAATAGGTATTTTACTTGAACCGCTACTTCCAAAACTTGAAACAGCGCCAATAAGTGTTGTCCATATTATTGGCATAACAAAAAGCCAAAACATTGATAATTTATCTTTAAAAGAAACTCTGATTAAATTTGATGCAATTGAAATTATTTTTCTAAACATTTCTCTTCTCCTTCAATCTGAAAATGGTTAATCCAATTGAATAGAAAATAATTGTCATTAAAATTAAGATGGATGAATGTGGAATGATATCTTTTACACTTCCATTCTCAAATATTAATTTAAAAAATCCATCAATTGCCCATCTATTCGGGGTAAATTTACTTATAGCATTTAACCAGTTTGGGAAGATAAATATTGGCCACATTGATCCTCCAACAAATCCAAGAATCATTGAAATTGTTGAACCTATTGAACCAATTTGACTTTCAGATTTCATAAGAGAAGCAAGAAGTATAGAGAAACCAGAAAAACATAAAACTGAAGAAAATACCATAATGATAAGACCAAAAAAAGAGTTACCCCAACTAACTCCATAGAAAAATTTTGTTATCAAAATTATCAATATAAATTGAGTTAAAGTTAAAAGAAAAATTCCAAATACTTTTCCTGAAAATATAGAATTCTCTTTTACTGGCATTATGGATAATCTTTGATAAGTTCCTTTTCTTTTTTCTTCAAAAATTGATTCTGTTCCACTATTTGCTGCGAAAAGAAGATACATAACTCCCATACCGACTGCATAATAATCCATCGCAACTATTCCTCTTGTTTCTTCGCCCTTCTCATTAACTAACTTTACTCCAATTTTTGAATTGATATTTTCTATATCATTTGACCAGTGATAAATAAGTGTATTTAAATCCTCTTGTTTAATTAAATTTTCCTTAATAAGAGTTTTTGACGTAATTTCTATAACAGTACTTCTTTTTAAAACCTCAAGAACAAAAGAATCAACAATATTTTTTATAACACCTGATTTAGTTGTCTGTTCAGGATCTGCTAAAATTAAAATTTTATCCTCTTTGCTACTAACAATATTTTTTGTAAAATTCTCATTAATCACTATACCTGCTGCATATTTACCTTTTTCAATACTATCCTTTAACTCGTTCTCATCATTAAGAAAAAATAAGTTTATGAATTTTGATAACTCTTCTGATTTTAATACATCGTTGATTAGAATATCTGAAATATAGTCATTATCTAAATTAACAACTGCAGTATCAATAATAAATGGTTTTGATGTCATTATTGGTTGAAAAACTAGGCCAAGTACAAAAATTAAAATAAGAGGCATCAATAAAATCATAATAAAAGCATTAAAATCTCTACTTCTTATCTTAAGGTCTTTTAAACCAATAAGAAATACTTTTTTCAAATTTATTCCCTTAAAGTTTTACCAGTTAAACTCAAAAATAGTGTCTCAAGATCTGGTTCTTTTATCTCAACTGATTTAACCCTTATACCCTCATCCCACAAAATTTTTGTAACTTCAGGAAGAATTTTTCTTCCCTGTAAAGTTAGAACTTCTAAACTTTTTTCAAATATATTTATCTTATCAACTTCTTGAATTTTAGAAATTTTATATTTTATATCCTCTTTTATATCATTTATAGTTGAAAAAATTATTTTATCTTTTTCTCCAACAAGAATTCTAAGTTCATTTAAACTTCCAAGGGCAATTATTTTGCCCAAATCCATTATTGCAATAGTTTTACATAAAAATTCAACCTCTTCCATATAGTGACTTGTGTATAATATAGTTAAACCATTACTATTTAAGTTTTTTAATGTCTCGAGAATATTTATTCTACTTTGTGGATCAACACCAACAGTTGGCTCATCAAGAATGAGTAACTCTGGTGATGCAAGTAATCCAACTGCAATATTGATTCTTCTTTTCATTCCACCAGAATATTTTTTTATTAAATCGTTCTGTCTATCTTTTAAACTAACAATCTCCAAAACCTTATCGACTCTACTTTTTAAATCTTTTCCATAAAATCCATACATCTGACCCCAGAAAATCAAATTTTCTTTTGCAGTAAGAGTTGGATATAAAGCAATATCCTGCGGAACAACACCAATTCTTTTCTTAACATCTAAACTTTTGGATAAAATAGAATAACCACAGATAATTGCATCACCATCTGTTGGTTTTATTAAACAGGAAAGCATCGACACAGTTGTTGTTTTTCCTGCACCATTTGGACCTAAAAGACCAAATATTTCACCTTTCTTTATTGAAAAATTTATCTTATCAACTGCACACTCTTTTCCATAAAACTTAGTTAAATTTTTAGTTTCAACAACATTCATAAAATCTCCAGATTTTTAGATAAGGAATTTTATATTATTGATCATTTTCGAAATTTTCTAATAGATCTTTTGCAAGTTCAATTTTTTCCTCTTCTACAAAAAGATCTCTTGGTCCTGAACTTCCAAAATATGGATTGTCAAACCATTTTGTTCTTTTAATAACAACTGGAATCCCCTCTTTCTCAAGAAAGTCTTTGATTACTTCTGCAAGAAAAAGATTTTCAACAGTTACTAATTTTTTTAGATTCATTTATAATTTAACCCCATTAATTTTTTAACTTCCTCTATTGTCTCTTTTGTAAATTTTTCTGCCTTTTTATTTCCCTCTCTCAATATATCCCAAATAGTATCTTTATCTTTTTCAAGTTCAGTCTTCTTCTCTCTATAATCCTCAAACATATTATATATTTTCAAAGCAATCTCCTTTTTACATTGAACACAACCTCTCTCTCCATTCTGACACTCTTTTTTTACATTTTCCTCATTCTTTTTATCAAAATACCCGTAATAGGTAAAAACAGAACAAATATCGGGATGACCTGGATCATTTTTCCTTATTTTTGAAGGATCTGTGACCATCTGTGAAATTTTTTCAATCATAATCTCTTTACTATCTGATAAATTTATTTGATTGTTTAATGATTTGCTCATCTTTTTTCCATCTGTCCCATAAATTATTGGAGTTTCGGTAAAAATCGGTTCTGGTTCAGGAAAATATTCTCCATAAATATAGTTAAATCTTCTTGCTAACTCTCTTGCAAACTCAAGGTGAGGTAACTGATCTTTTCCTACTGGAACATATTCGCCTTTAACTATTAAAATATCAGCACTTTGAAGAACAGGATATCCAAGAAGACCATAACCAACATTCTCTTTCAAATCTAAATCTCTAATCATTTCTTTTACAGTAGGGTTTCTCTCAAGCCATGGCATTGGTACAATCATTGAAAAAATAAGATGAAGAATAGGTATTTCTATCATACTCGATTGCAAATATATTGGCGATCTATTGTAATCAAGACCCATAGAAAACCAATCAAGAGCCATTTCGTAAATATTATTTCTTATCTCTTTTGATGCTTCAAATTTTGTTGTTAAAGCATGATAGTCAGCAATAAAATAGAAACATTCATATTCATCTTGAAGTTCAATCCAATTTTTCAAAGCTCCAAAATAGTTTCCTAAATGAAGTTTTCCTGTTGGTCTCATTCCAGATGCAATTCTTTTCATTAATCCTCCTCTTTGCTTCTCAATTGAGGAAATAAAATCACTTCTCTAATTGAATCTTTATCTGTTAATATCATAGTTAATCTATCAATTCCTATTCCAAGCCCACCAGTAGGAGGCATACCATATTCAAGTGCCTCAATATAATCAGAATCAAAATAGTGTGATTCTTCATCACCTTTTTCCTTTTCTTTGACTTCATTTAAAAATCTTTCTTTTTGATCTAATGGATCATTCAACTCTGAAAAGGCATTTGCAATTTCAATTCCTTTAATAAATATTTCAAATCTTTCAACCCATTTTTCATCATCTCTTTTCTTTTTTGCAAGTGGTGACATCTCAATTGGAAAATCATAAACAATAGTAGGATTTAAAAAATCTTTTTCAACTTTTTCTTTGAATATTTCATCTATTATATTCTTAAAAGTAGGTTTTCTTGTTAGTTCTATATTTTCTTTTTTTAAAAAATCAAGAGAAAAATCTATATCCCTGAATCTATCAAAATTTTCTTTTGTTTTTTCTTCAAAAATTTCTTTAAAAGAGACTCTTTTAAATGGTGGTTCAAAATTTATCTCATCTTCTCCATTTTTTGTAATATATGAGTTATCTATAGAAAATACAACAGACGATAAAAGATTTTCAGTTAAAACCATAATATCTTTATAATCTGCATAAGCAAGATAAAGTTCAAGCATTGTAAATTCTGGATTATGTATTGTTGAAATTCCTTCATTTCTAAAATTCCTATTAATTTCATAAACTTTTTCAAAGCCACCAACTATCAATCTTTTAAGATAAAGTTCTGGGGCAATCCTTAAATATAAATTCTGATTTAAAGCATTATGAAAAGTTATAAAAGGTTTTGCAGTTGCACCACCTGGAATTGGCTGAAGCATAGGAGTTTCAACTTCAATAAAGCCCAAACTGTTTAAATAATCTCTAATAGTTTTTATTATTAAACTTCTTTTAACAAAGATATTAATAACATCTGGATTTGCAATTAAATCCAGATATCTTTTTCTGTATCTAACTTCAACATCTTTGATTCCATGATATTTTTCAGGAAGAGGGGAGAGTGACTTTGTTAATAAATATAATTTTTTAGCATCAACAGTTATCTCTCCTGTATGAGTTTTAAAAACCGTTCCCATAATTCCAATAAAATCACCAGTATCAATAAATTTTTTAAAAAATTCATAATTTTCTTCTCCAAGATTATTTATACTTAAATAAATTTGAAGATTGCCAGTAAAATCTCTAATTGTTATAAAACTTGCTTTTCCATGGAATCTTTCTAAGATAACTCTTCCAGAAACTTTAACCTCTTTATCTTGAAGTTCATTAAAACCATTTTTTATTTCAATTGATGTATGTGTTCTATCAAATTTATATTCAAATGGACTATAACCTTTTTCTCTTAATTCTTTTAATTTCTGTAATCTAATTTCCTTTTCTTCCATATTTATTTCTCAATATTCAATACTTTTATCAAAATTTCTCCTTTAGGTGTCTTAACTTTAACAACGTCGCCCTTTCTTTTTCCAAGAATAGCTTCGCCTATTGGAGATTCATTTGATATTTTATTTTGTTCAGGATCACCTTCAACAGAACTAACAATCATAAATTCACTTACTTCTTCACTTTTATCACTTAAATTTTTTATTAAAATTTTGACCTTACTTCCAATGCCTACAGCAACTTTTGAAATTTTTTCAGTATCGATAACAATTGCTTTTGATAAAAGATCCTCAAGTTCCATTATTTTACTTTCAATCAGAGCCTGCTCTTTCTTTGTCTCTTCATATTCAGCATTTTCAGTTAATTCACCAAAAGATTGAACTGCATTTTCAAGTTTTTCAGCAATTTCAGGTCTTTTAACATTTTTGTAATACTCAAGTTCATCTTCAAGTTTTTTTAAACCATCTTTTGTTAAATATACCTTATCGCTTTTTGGTTTTATAACCTTTTCATCTTTGTCGCTTTTACTTACCATCTTTTCCTCCTTATAATTCAATAATATCTGGCTTAATATTCAATTCATCAATTAATCTATAATAATCTTCTTCTTTTAATTCATCTGGCCTTTTTTCAGTATATGCACAAATTAGAGCCTCCATAACATTTGTTCCAAAAGTTCTTCCATCAAATTCTGGTGTAGTTGTAACAACTAACTTAACACCTCTCTTTTTCAAAAATTCTCTATCTTCTAATGTTGTTGTATTTGTAAAAATTATTTTACCAGATAAATCTTCGGGCATATGTCTTTTCATATACAAAAAATCTCCAGCGATTACATCTGCCCATTTATAATATTTTTCATATTTTGGAATAACCTCTTCTTGAGATTTCCCTGTTGGATACAACCATTCATACGGTAAATTTCTTGCTATTGGTACAACTATTGAAGCAATAAAAAGAAATGATTTATGACTATAAATTGGTATTGGAATCCCTAATGAAAACATCAAATCTCCAAATAAAGTTTTACAACCAACCTCAACAAATCCTTCAGCAGAACCATACCTACTTACTCCTGAAATTATAAGAACCTTTGTGTTTTTATCTATTAAACCTCTGTCTCTCATAAAAAAAACTGTCTTTTTTTCAAGTGTATCTTTGAGATATTGACCATCACAAACTGGAGTTATTTTTGCGTATTGAATAAGCTTCTCTATAGATTTAAGTGTCGTTCTTCTTTTTCCTACACTTATATATAAATCTGCACCTCCAAGTCCAAAAGCATCTACCTTTCCATCAAGTTCTTTAAAAAGTTCTATCATCTTTTCCTGACTTCCATCTGTTCCTATTCTTTCTAAAATAAATTTTTCTCCAAGTATTTCAACTTCAACCTTTTTATCTCTTTTAGATGAACCAAGGCTTATGCTAACAACCCTTTTCATACACCACCTCTTTTAATTATAAAAATCTAAAATTGGTTAACAAATTTAATAATTCTTTTATTGATTTTACTCCATTTAACAATTTATTCAACTTATTTATACCTGGATACCCTTTAAGATAATGTGGAATATGTATTTTCATCTGCTTTATTGCATATTGTTCACCGTATAGATTAACTAATATATTAAAATGCTCTTTGACAGTTTCAATTTTTTTATCCAATGACACTTTTAATGGTAATTTTCCAGTAAGTAGATAATTCTTAATCTCTGAAAAAATCCATGGATTTCCTATTGCTTTTCTACCAATCATAATTCCATCACAATTAGTCTCTTTAAAAACCCTTTTTGCATCTAAATGATTTTTTACTTCTCCACTATGAATTATTGGAATTTTTGTTCTACTTTTTAAATTTTTTGTTAAATTTATATCAACATCTCCATAAAATTTATCAGTAACACTTCTCGGATGAATAGTTAAATATGAAACACCAAACTCTTCACATATCTCACCAATTTTTTCAAAACTATTATCTCCTTTTTTAAAGCCACTCCTAATTTTAACACTCACTGGAACATTACTAACTTTTATAACTCTATCTATAATTCTTTTTATTGTTTCAACATCTTTCAATAAAAATCCACCAGATTCACTATTCAAAATTTTATTAGAGGGACAAGAAAAATTTATATCAATGATATCTGCAAAGTTGTTTAAAATTAAGGTTGCTTTTTCAAATAGTTCTTCATCTTTTCCAAAAATTTGTATTGCTATAGGCCTTTCTTCATTTAATATTTTAAAATCAATTCTATTATTTTTTATAATATTATAAATTGAAATCATACCTGTATAAGTTATATCTGCACCATATTTTTTTGACAGAATTCTCATACCATTATCAGAAAAATTTGAAAGTGGAGCAAGAATTAAAAATGGGTATGATATATCTATATTTTTTAACTTCATCTAACTATTTTTTATTCAAATCATAAATCAGTTTTAAACCTTTTAAAACTAAATCTTTCTCGTATATATAATTAAAATTGATTAGAGGTAATACAAAATGTGATGCACCACCAGTTATTATGACACTAACATTATCATTCAGATATTTTTTTATCTCTTCTACTACTTTTTCAACTATTCCACTCCATCCATACAAAAATCCTGATTGAATTGCATTAACTGTGTTTTTACCAATAGGAGATTCTGGAAGCGTAAGTTCAACTTTTGGAAGTTTAGCTGTTCTTGATATTAAAGATTCAAGAGATAATAAAATACCTGGTGCAATTGCTCCACCAATGAATACACCTGATTTATTTATAACATCAAAGGTTGTTGCAGTTCCAAAATCAACAACAACTGTTGATCCTTTTGTTATCTCATAACCCATTGAACTTCCAACAATTCTATCAATTCCAAGTTCACTTATATTATCAATTTCAATTTTTATTGGAAGCTTCATAGATAAATTCATAAATATTGGCTCTTTATTGAATATTTTTTCAATAGATTTCTCTATAATTGGATCGAGTGGGGGGACAACTGAAGAAATCACAACATCATCAATTTCCTCTTTTTTAATTCTATCAAAATTTAGAAGTGAAATAATATCAAGGGCATATTCATCAGATGTTCTTAAAACTCTTGAAGACAATCTGTATGTTTTAATAATCTCATCTTCTTTTAAAATTCCCAAAACAATATTTGTGTTTCCAATGTCAATTGTTAATAACATTTTCTTTACTCCTTAAATATTTTTCTATTAGCAAAAATGCATCACCTCTTGACAATTTATCACTAAATTTAATTTTATCAGGAAAGTATCTATGCGAAACAGCAGTTACTATAATTATAGATTTTGCTTTGTTATCGAGTGGAAAAGATATATTTTCAATTTCACCTTTAAATGGTGATGCAATTATAATAAAATATAGTGCTTCATAAATGTCTAAAAAAAGAAATGGTTCAATTTTATCTTCTTTTATTTTGGTTAGATTTAAATACTCAATTAAATATGGATGAAACCATTTTTCTTGATAATCTATAAATTTTGTTTTATTTTGACTTTGGAAGCTTTTAAATAAATTATTGAAAAATTTTTTAATTTTTTCAAAAAATGTTAAATCCTTTTCTTCTTTTTCAAACTTTAAGTTGCATCTTACTATTAACGTTAAAAACTCTGCTTCAGATATAGCCCAATCTAATTTAAAAGTTCCGTCTGGAAAACCTTTAACGATATTTTTTTCTATGAGATAATTAAGAGATGAAATATATTCATCTGGTATCTTTTCTTGAAATTTTAATCCTAAAGGAATTATAAGCAAAATTAGTAAAATCATTAACAACTTCTTCATCTTTTAAATTTTAACATATTTATAAAATTCAAATTTTTAGAATAAAAATTACTAATAATCTACCTAATTTACTCATAAATTTCCCAACATTAGTAAAGATAGTTTCATAGAGGAAAATCACCTTATCTCTGAAAAAATTTAATATTAGAAGAGTTAATATTAGGGATTCAAATGTAAATCCATAAAATTTTTAAAATCTTAATTAATTATGTAGAATAAAAAAAGAAGGTTTCTGTCAGTATAATAGGAATTATAAGAAAAGAAAAGAATCTATTTTTCTAATATATTATGATTCTATTAAATTATTAAAATAATAATTAAAATTCATCATATAATAAAACATTTCTATTATAAAAATATTTTTATAATGATTGGCTGGCTCGTAAATCCTTTACCATATAATATGCATCTTCTCTATTGTCTG
>JAAYUH010000086.1 GCA_012517755.1 bacterium
GTAGTAAAATTTTTAAGAATAGATATTTATGAATTGATAAAGGAATTATAGAAGATAAACTCAATTATCTTTATTATTTAAATATATGGTAAAATTTATCTTAGAATGAAAATTTTAGGAATTGAAACTTCTTGTGATGATACTTCAATGGGTATTGTTGAAAATGAAAAATGTCTTTCTATGACGAGAGCTACTTCAGAAGATTTTCATAAAAAATATGGAGGTATTGTACCAGAAATTGCAGCAAGAAAACAACTTGAAGTTTTTCCCTATGTTTTAGATGACCTTATTAATAAGCTTAATATTAAAATAGAAGATATAGATGGTCTTTCGGTTACTATAGGACCAGGTCTTGTAGGGTCTCTTCTTGTTGGAGTAGAAGTTGCAAGAACATTAGCATACTCCTTAGAAAAACCATTAATTGGAATAAATCATCTTGAAGGCCATATATATTCAATTTTTTTTGATAATAAGATTGAATTTCCATTTCAAACTCTTATTATTTCTGGTGGTCATACTATTTTACTTATATTTGAAGATCATCTTAAATACAAAATTTTAGGTGAAACAGTTGATGATGCTTGCGGTGAGATAATAGATAAAATTGGTAGAAGATTAAATTTTCAATATCCTGCTGGAGAGGAACTTGATAAACTCGCTCTTAAAGGTGATCCTTTATATTATAAATTTTCAACACCAAGATTTAAAGAAAAAAATAAAGAATATAATTTTTCTTTTTCTGGAATTAAAACAGAGATTTTAAATATAATTAAAAAGGGAAATTTTAATCTTGAAAATTTAATATCATCACTATTTTATGCTATATACGAATCATTGATGAACAATATAAAAAAAGTCTATAATAGTACAGGAATAAATAAAATATCTGTTGTTGGTGGTGTTTCTGCAAGCAAATTTTTAAGAAAAATTTTTTTAGAAGAAAAAAACTTTGAGTTCTATTTTCCTTCTTTCAGTTTTTCAACAGATAATGGTGGAATGATTGCTCTTGTTGGTGAAGAATATTTAAAAAGAGGTTATGAATCAAATATTTTTGAAATAGATGCAGTAAGTTCTCTCGAGATAAACAAAAATCCCTTTATATATAAAAAAAATTTAGGAGGTAATTATGGATAGAAATGAGTTAATTAAAATTGCAGAAAGTAATGTGCTACCACATTATGCCATTGTAAGTGAAATAAGAGAAAAAGAGCCAAAAATTATTGTAAAAGGAAAAGGGGCAAAAATATATGATATAGATGACAAAGAATATATTGATGGTCTCTCTATTCTCTGGACAGTAAATATTGGTCATGGTAGACAAGAAATAATTGATGCATTAAAAGAGCAACTTGAAAAAATCAATTATGCAAGTTTATTTGGTGGCTATTTTAACGAGCCCGCTATCGAACTTGCTGATAAACTTGCAAAAATAACACCTTCAAATCTAAAAACCTCTTTTTTTATATCAGGTGGGTCTGAAGCTGTTGAATCAGCAATAAAATTTGTAAGACAATATTGGGCTATTAGAGGTTTTCCTGAAAAAAAGAAAATAATTTCAAGAAGAGAATCTTATCATGGGGTAACATATGGAGCTCTCTCTGCAACAGGACTGAGAACCTATAGACAACCATTTGAACCCCTTCTTCCATTTTTCCTTCATATATCTCCTCCATATTGTTATAGATGTGATTTTAATAAAACAAAAGAGACATGTAATGTTGAATGTGCAAAACAGATAAAAGATTTAATCTTTTATGAAGGTGCAAAAACAATAGCAGCAATAATAATGGAACCAGTAATGAGCGCAGCTGGCGCTCTTGTTCCACCTAAAAAATATTTTGAAACTATTCAAGAGATTGCAAGAGAAAATAAAATTTTAATAATTGCTGATGAGGTTATAAATGCATGGGGTAGATGTGGAGATTTGTTTGGTTCAACTATTTTCAATTTTGATCCTGATATTATGGTTTTTGGAAAAGGTATTACTTCTGGTTATGCACCCCTTGGAGCTATGATAGTAAAAGAAGATCTTTCAAATGCTTTTATTGATGTTATGTTTGTTCATGGACATACATTTGGAGGACATTGTTTATCAACAGTAGCTGCTTTAAAAAATATCGAATTAATTGAAAGTGAAAAATTATATTTAAGAGCAAAAGAAAAAGGAGAAAAATTAGGAAAATTATTAAAAGAATTGACTAAACA
>JAAYUH010000087.1 GCA_012517755.1 bacterium
GACATTCAGTTTCTGATTTATCTAAAGAGTGTGAGAAAATTGATAAAGATTTTGAATCATTGAGAAAAGAGATATTGATACTTGATAAATATTATATTCCTACGAGATATCCGAATGGACTACCCGGTGGCATTCCAGCTGAAGTTTTTACTGAAAGAGATAGTTTTGAAGCAATAACTCTTTCAGAAAAAGCATTAAAATTTATTTTTGAAAAAAAGAAAGAATTAAAAGAAAATTTTGATAAAAAATAAATGTAAAATATAAATGGTGGCCCCAGGCGGAATCGAACCGCCATTGCCGCCTTGAAAGAGCGGTGTCCTAACCTTTAGACGATGAGGCCTAAGATGGTGAGCCGTGCAGGATTCGAACCTGCGACACCCGGCTTAAAAGGCCGGTGCTCTACCGGCTGAGCTAACGGCCCGGTCATTTTTATTTTACAGATAATTGTTAATATGTCAAGTAAATGCATAGAGGTCTCTGAAAAAGGTATCTAAAATCTAATTTCTGCATAGGCAGGAATCTATATTACAGAAGGAAATACTGGATTCCCGTTTCCACGGGAATGACAAAAAACAGAACTGGATTCCCGTTTCCACGGGAATGACAAAATAAAAGAACTGGATTCCCGTTTCCACGGGAATGACAAAAAGAAATTTTTCACCAATCTCTTGTTTCTCTTAGTTTACAAAAGTAGACTGTCTGTTTTTGTAAACAAAAATAAAATATTGAAAATTTGATTAATCTTGTTATTCTTACAGAGTGCTTGATCCAACTGTACACTAATAAGAGTAGAAAAAAATATTAGTATCTTGGTTTATGAGGGTTTGTTTTAATCATTACACCTTCATAAGCATATATTGCTCTTTCACATAGATTTGTAGCATGATCTCCAATTCTTTCATAATGTTGACTTATTTGAAGAAGAGCATTTGCTCTTTTAATATTTCTTGGATCTTCAAGCATATATGTTAGAAGTTCTCTAAAAATTTGATCATTCAAATCGTCTATCTTATCATCTTCATCTATAGATTTTCTTGCAAGTTTAAGATCTCTATTTAAAAATGCTTTTAAAGAATCAACAAGCATCTTAATGCAGATATCTTTCATTCTCGGAAGGTCTATTAATGGTTTTAAAAGAGGTTCATCTGCGATGGTTAAAGTTATTTCAGCAATATCAACACAATGGTCAGCCATTCTCTCAAGATCAATATTTGCAAAAAGTATTGCACTGATTATTCTTAGATGTTCTGCTTTAGGGTTTTGTGTTGCAATTGTCTCAAGACACTCTCTTTCAAGATCCATTGAGTAGTTATCTATATAATCATCTTTTTCGATAATCTCTTTACATAACTCCTTATTCCTATCTTTTAGAGCAATAAATGATTTTTCTATCTGATCACTAACAATTGAAACAAGGTTAGATACCATCTCTTTTAAAGAAACGATTTTTCTTTCTAAAATTTCACTCATAATCACTCCTTTCTAACCAATTTTTCCAATTAAATACTCTTCAGTTTTTTTACTCCTTGGAACAGTAAACATTTCTGTTGTTTTGCCAAATTCTATCAACTCTCCAAGATAAAAGAAAGCTGTGTAATCTGAAACCCTACCTGCTTGTCCAATATTATGTGTTACAAGAACAGTTGTAACACTTTTTTTCAGTTCAATAATTAACTCTTCAATAATAGAAGTAGCCACAGGATCAAGAGCAGATGTTGGCTCATCTAAGAGTAATATTTCTGGTTTCATTGCAAGAGCTCTTGCAATACATAATCTCTGTTGCTGACCCCCTGATAAAAATGTTCCCCTTTTAAACAAACTTTCTTTAACTTCATCCCATAAGCCACTTTTTATTAAGGATTCTTCAACAATTTTATCTTTTTCCTCTTTTGATAATTTTATTCCTGAAAGTATATATCCTGCAATTACATTGTCATAGATTGTCATTGTTGGGAATGGATTTGGTTTTTGGAAAACCATTCCAATTTTTTGCCTTACTAACATTGGCTCAATTTGATATAAATCTTCATCTTTTAATAAAATATGACCCTCAATTCTTCCTCCAGGAGAAAGTTCATGAAGTCTATTAATACATCTTATCAAGGTTGTTTTACCACATCCTGAAGGACCTAAAATTGTAGTTACCCTGTTTTCATAAATTTCAAGATTAACATTTTTTAATACTTTTTGACTTCCATAATAAGCATTTAAATTTATAATCTTTAAAATTATGTTTTCCATTTTTTCTCTATAAATCTACCTAATAAGTTTATTGATAATACTATTATAATCAATATTGTGGATGCAGCAAATGCTTGGTTATGCCAGTCCTTATAGGGACTTGTTGCATATACATATATTAGATATGGTATTGTACTCATTGGTTTTAGTAAATTTAAATTTAAAAATTGATTACCAAATGCAGTAAAAAGAAGAGGAGCTGTCTCACCCAATATCCTTGATATTCCAATAAGAGTACCTGTTAGAATTCCGACAGAACCCGATGGAAGAAGAATTTTTAAAACAATTCTATGATATGGAGCACCCAATGCATATGCTGCCTCTTTAATTTCTACAGGTACTAAATTTAAAACCTCTTCTGTTGATTTGATAACAAGTGGTAACATTATAAAAGATAAAGCAATACTACCCGATATTGCAGAGAATTGTTTTAATGGTTTAACTATCCATAAATATGCAATTATACCTATAACTATTGAAGGTATACCTTGGAGTGTATCAACAAGAATTTTGACTATTTCTGTATATTTTTTTTCTTTATATTCAGATAAAAAAATTCCAACAATAATTCCAATAGGTATAGCTATCAAAGCAGCAACTCCTACTATTATAAAACTGCCAACAATTGCATTAAAGATTCCTCCACCAATCTCACCCATTGGTTTTGGCATTGAAAAGATAAATTTTAAGTTTACATATTTAATTCCTCTAATTAAAACAAAATAGATTATTAAAAAAAGAGGAATTATAGATAAAAAAGAAAATAAAAAGACGAAAATTTTATATAATTTGTTGTTAAAAATTCTTCTTTTAATGGTTTTTTCGTTCATTTCAAAAACTAAATCTTCTTATTATTAATCTTCCAAGTATATTAATCAACATTGAAACAATAAAAAGTATTAAACCAATTTCAATAAGTGAAGAGGTATATAATTTTGTAGTTGCCTCTGTAAATTCATTCGCAATTAGGCTTGCCATTGTTTGCCCAGCTGAAAATATACTCTCTGGTATTTTGTTAGAATTTCCAATTACCATTGTTACTGCCATAGTTTCGCCAAAAGCTCTACCAAAAGAGAGAAGAAAACCAGCAAAAATTCCATTAAAAGAAAATGGAAGAGTAACTGATTTAAGAGTTTCAAATTCTGTTGCACCTAAAGAGATTGCACCTTCTTTTACTTCAATTGGAACCATTGAAATTACCTCTTTTCCAATTGAAGCAGAATAAGGAATAATCATAATTGATAAAATTATTGAAGCAGTAAAAATCCCAACTCCAATTGGTTGAATACCGAGTTTTGATTGTAAAGTCCTCATAAATGGAGCAAGAATAAAAAGCCCCCAAAGACCAACTATAACTGATGGAATTCCAGCAATCAATTCAACAAAGGTTTGAAAAATATTTGATATTAATTTATTTTTTAAAATCTCACTAAGAAAAATAGAAATTGATAATGAAAAAGGAATCGAAATCAAAAGAGAAATAACTGATGTTAAAAGTGTTCCAATTATGAATGGAAGTGCGCCAAATTTATTGTTTACTGGATCCCAATCTTTTGAAAATAGAAAATTTATTCCAAATTCCTTGATTGACGGAATTGAAGAAAAGACAAGGCTTAAGAAAATTCCTGATAATAGTGCGACAATCAAAAGGCCTGAGAGAAGTAAAATTGTTTTAAAAGCCTTATCTTTTCTCATAATCTATTTATACAATTTATTTAATCGGTTTTCCAGAAAAAGTTATACTATTAATATTTTCTTCATTTATCTTCTTAACATCATCTGGAATTTTTGCGTATAATAACTCTTCATTATAATCCTGAGCTTCACTGTTTATCCATTTTAGAAGTTCAACAATTGCCTTTGCTCTGTTCAAATCTCTTCCACCATAATTTTGCTCTTTATAAACAATAATCCATGTAAAAG
This sequence comes from bacterium, assembly GCA_012517755.1. GTDB lineage: Bacteria > Caldisericota > Caldisericia > B22-G15 > B22-G15 > JAAYUH01. The sequence goes on from JAAYUH010000087.1 coordinate 4,165, forward strand.
TTGAAATTGGATAGCCTTCTGGATTGTATGTATTTACTATGGAAACCCTTGTATCTTTTGGAATTGTTACATTTGCTGCTTTTGTTACAGAATCAAGAGTTGGTTCTATAAAATTACCACTTTTATTTTTTACTAAACCATAAGGCATATTATTTTGTTCAGCATAGATTAGTTCAACATATCCAATTGCACCTTGAGTTTGTTGTACAATTCCTGCAACTCCAGCATTACCCTTTCCACCTAATCCAACTTTCCAATTCAAGGATTTACCAGTTCCAATTTCTTTTTTCCATGAACTACTCACATTAGTTAAATAATCACTAAAAGCATAAGTTGTTCCACTACCATCAGATCTATGAACAACTGTTATTGCTAAATCTGGTAAATTTATATCTGGATTTAACTCTTTAATTTTTTGATCATTCCATTTTGTTATATTTCCCATAAAAATATCAGCAATCATTTCCCCTGTGAATTTTAATTTTGGATTATCAGGAAGATTATATGTAACAACAACTGCTCCAAGTGCAGTAGGAATATGAATAATTTCTGCTGGGGCATTTTTTAACTCCTCATCACTCATAAATGCATCAGTTGCTCCAAAATCAACAACTCTTTCAGTTAATTGTTGAATTCCACCACCTGAACCTATACCTTGATAATTTACCTTGACCTTGTTATTTGTTTTTGTGTAATATACACTAAACCATTTGTCATAAAGGGGTTGTGGGAATGTTGCACCAGCTCCAAGAAGTTCGACTTCTTTCTCTTCCTCTTTACATCCATAAAAAATAAAAAGAGAGGAGAAAATTAAACTAACTAAAATTAAGCTTAATAAGAACTTTTTCATCTGCACCTCCTTAAAAGTTCTTCTATTACCACTATAACTATCTTCAGTTAATTAGGTATAAAAATTTTGTTAAGATTCTGTTAATTTATTGAGGTATAGTTATTATAAATTTGCTGCCCTTACCAACTTCACTCTTAACTTCGATCTTACCATTATGTAGAGCTATTATATGTTTTACTATTGATAAACCTAAACCAGTTCCCCCAAGTTCTCTTGACCTTGATTTATTAACTACATAAAATCTTTCAAAAATCCTATCAAGATATTCTTCTGGAATTCCTATTCCTGTATCAATTATCTCTATAATAGCATTACCCTCTTTTAAATAAAAGTTAATATTTATCTCACCTTTTTCTGTATATTTTATTGCATTGTCTATCAAATTTATAAAAACCTGTTCGAGTTTATAAGGGTCACCTTTCATTTTTGTATTGTAATTATCAGTATCAATTTTTATTTTTAAATTTTTCTCTTTTATCTTATTTGAAAAAATTTTAATAACATTATTTATCATCTCTATAAAATCAAATTCAGAAATTTCAAGTACTACATCTTTATCTTCAAGCTTAGAAAGCGTAATTAAATCATTTATTATATTTATCATTCTATCAACATTTCTTTTTATTATTTCAATATATTTTTTCTCATCTATCTCTTCTTCAAGAGTTTCAACGAAACCCTTTATTGCTGTAAGAGGAGTTTTTAATTCATGTGATGCATCTCTAACAAAATCTCTTTTCACCTCCTCTATCTTTTTAATTGATGATGTATCAAAAAAAGTAAAAACAAATTCATTGATAGTTTTAAGATAAAATCCTTTGATTAAATAATTTTTATTTTTTATATATATCTCTTTTTTCTGTGTCTCTTTTGTTTTCAAAATATTTTTTATAAAATCAACAATTTCAATATTCTTCACAACTTCCCAATAGTGTTTATTGATTATGTCTATTTCTTTTATGATATTTTCAAAAACTTGATTGCAAAGAGTAATTAATCCATCTGAATTTATAACAAGAACGCCTTCTTCAATTGATGATAGAATAGTGTTTATCTCTTCTTGTTCTTTTTTATAAGATTTGATATTTTCTTCAAGTTCACTGCTTAAAACATTGAGATATTGAGCTATTTCTCCAAATTCATCCTGTTTTTTGATTATTATTTTTTTACCATAATTTTTTTTGGAAAGTTCTTTTAAAAAGTTTTTTATCTCATTAATATTAGAGAGAAAATATCTTGAATAATAGAAAGATAAAATTAAACCAATAGATAAGCCAATTAATGAGATTAATACTATATTTAAAATAGTTCTATTGATTAAACTATTTAATTCTTTTAAAGATAGACTAACTCTTATTATAGAAATTATATTATTAAATGAATCATAAACTGGTAGGGATATATAAAGCATATCTTCTTCTGTTGATGAACTGTATCTTATTGATTTTCCAATTTGTCCATTCAAAGCTTCGATAATTTCTTCTCTTGATTTATGATTCTCCATAGAGGTTGGATCAAGAATTGAATCAGCAATTACACTACCATCTGGTTTTATTATTGTTAATCTGAACTCCTTTTCTGATTTTAAAGATTTGATATATTCATCAATTTTTATCTCATCATCTGAAAAAAGTTTTTCTTTTATTGTTGGTTCAAGCATATAAGCAATTTCAACAAGATTTGATTCATAAATTTTTATAGAACTATCTCTTACATAGAAAAAAGTTATTGTAACAATTAAAATTATTGGGATAAGAATCGTTAATAAGCTTGTTATGATTAATCTTTTTGGGATTTCTTTTTTAAATTTCAAATTTATACCCTACTCCTCTTATATTTTTTATATGATATTTATAATTTTTAAGTTTATCCCTCAAATTTTTTATATGAACATCAATCGTTCTATCAAGAACAACTTTATCTATACCCCAAAGTTCATCAAGAATCTCATCTCTTGAAATAACCTCACCTTTCTTTTTAATTAATATAAGGAGAATTTTGAATTCAGTTGATGTTAAATTTATCTTTTCATTATCCATCCAAACTTCAAATTTTTTAGGATAAATAATAAATTTTTCCTCTATCTTAATTACCTCTTTTTCATCTTCAATATATTCAACTCTTCTTAATACTGCCTTAATTCTTGCTATTAACTCTCTTATTGAAAATGGTTTAACAATATAGTCATCAGCCCCAATTTCTAATCCAATAACTCTATCAAATTCTTCACCTTTTGCTGTTAAAATTATTACTGGGACTTTCTTCTGTTTTTCTTTTATTTTTTTTAAAATTTCAAGCCCATCTATATCAGGAAGCATAAGATCAATAATTGCTAAATCAACCCTCTCTTTTTCAACAAATTTTAATATATCTTCACCTTTTTGAAAAAGGTATGGGTTATATCCAGATTTTTTTAGATTTATTTTTAATAACTCTAATATATCAATTTCATCATCAACAACTGCAATTTTTTCATTCATATTTAAATAAATTATATCAAAATTGATATGTTAAAATAATAATAATGGATGATAATTTAGAAACTGTAAAAGAACTTATTAATAAAACTGATAATATCTATGCTTTGACTGGTGCTGGAATTTCAACAAATGCTGGTCTGCCAGATTTTAGAGGACCAAAAGGAATCTACAGATTGAAAAACTATGATGCAGACAAAATATTTGATATAAAATATTTTTCAATAAACCCAGAATATTTTTATAATTTTATTAAAGATTTCATTAATTTAACTGATAAAATTGAACCAACTTTTACTCATAGGTTCCTTTATAAATTAGAGAAATCTAAAAAACTAAAAGGAATAATAACGCAAAACATTGATATGCTTCATGAAAAAGCAGGAAGTAGGAATATAATCAATATTCATGGCTCTATAAAAGATTGGTTTTGTGTTGAATGTGGAAAAGATTATGATTTGATAGATATAAAGGATAAAATAGTAAGTAGTAAAATTCCAGAATGTGAATTATGTGGCGGATTAATAAGACCAAACATTGTTTTTTATGGAGAGAGTGTACAAAATTATGATTTAGCAGTAAAATGGGTTTCAAATGCAGATTTACTTTTAGTTATTGGTACAAGTTTAAATGTTTATCCGGCTTCATTTTTGCCATCTATCACAAAAGGAAAAGTTGTGATAGTTAATAAAGGTGAAATATCAGTATCTCATTTAGGTAAATTTATTGTTATTAATGAAGATATTGATGAATTTTTTAAAAAATTAGATGAAAATTTAATTTTGGAGGGAAATTATGATTGAAGAAAAAATCAAAGAACTTGGCTACTCTTTAATAGAGGTAACTCCACCTCTTGCATCTTATTTACCCTGTGTTAAATCTGGTAATCTAATTTTTTTATCTGGTGTAATATCAGATAAAAAGGGAAAACTTGGAAAGGATTTAACAACTCAAGATGGCTATGAAGAGAGCAAACAATGTGCAATTAAACTTTTATCAAATCTTAAAGGTTTTATAAAAAATCTTGATAATGTAGTTAGAATTGTAAAGGTTGAAGGTTATGTTAATTCAACCGAAGATTTTAGCGAACAATCAAAAGTTATAAACGGAGCAAGTGATCTTCTATTCGATATTTTTGGTGAATTAGGCAAACATTCAAGAGTTGCAATTGGTGTTATGAATTTACCTTTTAATGCTTCAATAGAAATTTCAATGATTGTGGAGGTCAAAGAATGAATCGAGATGAAGCGATAGAACTTATAAAAGAAAAATTAAATGATAATAATCTTGTTTATCACTCAATTTCAGTTGGTGCAATTATGAAAGGAGTTGCAAAATATTTTGGAGAGGATGAAAACAGATGGGAGTTGTGTGGAGTTTTGCATGATATTGACTATTCTGAAACAAAGGATGATCCAAATAAGCACTCTCTCGTTGGTGCAGAATATTTGAAAAATTTAGGTTTTGATGATGAATTTACAAATGCTGTTGCTTCTCATAATGAAAGACATAAAATAGGTAGAGAATCTCTTCTTGCAAAAGCTCTTTATGCTTCTGACCCTTTATCTGGTCTTATTGTTGCAACTGCTCTTGTTATGCCTGATAGAAAAATAAATAGTGTTAAGTTAAGTTCAGTTATGAAAAAATTTAAAACAAAAGAGTTTGCAAGAGGAGCTGATAGAGAACAGATAAAAACATGCGAAAGTGAATTAAATATTCCCCTTGAAAAATTTATAGAGATTGCTCTTGAATCGATGAAAGAAATTGGAGAAGAGATTGGATTATAAACAATTTCTTGTTGATTTAGATTTTATAAAATTAAAAGTTTTTTTTAATGAAAAGAAAAATAAGATTTTAAAAACTGAAATATTAGAAAATGATTCAAAAAATTTAAAAGAGACAAAAAATTATATTTCTGAACTAATAAAAGAATATTTTTATGGTTATATAGATAAACTTGATTTATCAATTTTAAATTTTGATAATATGACTGATTTTCAAAAAGATCTACTTATTAAACTTACTGAAATTCCAAGAGGAAAAGTAACAACTTATAAAAATTTAGGTAAAAAAATTGGAAAAGATAGAGCATATAGAGCTGTTGGAACATCTTTAGCAAAAAATCCTTTTCCAATAATTATACCTTGCCATAGAGTTATAAGAAGTGATTTAAATGTTGGAAATTATTCTAATGGATATGATTTAAAAGTTAAAATTTTACAATTTGAAGGAGTAATCTTTGAAAAAAAACATTTTGTATCAAAAAAATCAATTTTATAATTTAAATTTACTAAAAAAAATTTTATTTTCTTTAATTATTTTTTTAGTTTTTGTAACTTATTCTTGTAATTCAGAACAAAAAATTTTGAATGTTGGTATATATACAGAATATCCTCCTTTTTCTTATAAAGAGGATGATAAAATAAAGGGTTTTAATATAGATTTTTTGGATATATGTTTAAAAGAGATTAAATATAAACCAAATTATATAGAGATTGATTTTGATTCGTTTGATAAGTTGAAAAATAGTGAAGTTGATATATTAATGGGTGGGTATCCAATAATCTATAAATACCCAGATGGGATTTCATTAACTGAACCATATTTCGATATGTCACTTTATCTTATCTCAAGAATTGATAATCCAATAGATTCAATAGAAAAATTAAGTGATAAAAAGTTGATTTTACCTCTTTATACTTTTTCTGAAGAATTAGTAAAAAATGTGAAAAACTTAGAAAAATTACCTTACAAAAATTACAGTGAGAGTATGAAATCACTTGAAAATGGTGATACTGATGCAGTTCTTGTAGAAAAAGTTTTACTTGATATTTATTCTTTAGATGAAAATAAATTTATAAAAGTAAAGGTATACAATCAAGGTCTAACAATCGTCCTAAGAGAAGATAGTGATGAGTTAAGATATGAATTTAACAATACAATATCTAATTTAATTAAGACAAAACAATATAAAAATCTAATTTTAAAATGGTTTGAGGAGGAATGATGAAAAACTATAATGTTGCAGTTTATGGAACTGGTTCAATGGGGACAGGAATAATTTCTTTAATCTTAGAAAAAAGTTCATTGAATTTAGTTGGTGTTATTTCTAAAAGAAAAGAGAGGGAGGGAATTGATGTTGGAGAAATTTTGGATGGGAGAAAAACAGGAGTATTGATAAGCAATTCTTTAGATAAAATATTTGAAAAGAAAGTAGATGTTTTTTTACATGCGACATCATCGAGAGTATCTGATATTTATCCAGAGATTGTTCCAATATTAAAAAATAGAATAAATGTAATAACTATTGCAGAAGAGATGTCTTATCCATGGGTTGCAAATAAAAAACTCTCTGAATCAATAGATGAACTTGCGAGAGAAAATGGTGTTTCAATTCTTGGTACTGGAGTTAACCCAGGTTTTGTTCTTGATACATTGATAATTACCTTAACAGGAGTTATGAAAAAAATTGATAAGATTTACGCTAAAAGAGTAAATGATCTTTCACCATATGGACCTACAGTTATGAAGACACAAGGAGTAGGAACTACTTTGAATGAATTTGATGAAGGCATTAAAAATGGAACAATTGTTGGGCATTTTGGATTTCCAGAATCAATCAATATGATAGCTGATGCTCTTAATTGGAAAGTTGATAATGTTATTGAAACAAGAGAGCCAATAGTTTCAAATGTTTTAAGAAAAACAAAATATGTTGAGGTCAAACCCGGAATGGTAGCAGGATGTAGGCATATTGCAAAAGGAATAATTGATGGATATGAAAAAATAATTCTCGAACACCCTCAACAAATATTACCAGAACTTGAAGGAGTTGAAACTGGAGACTATATAAAAATAGATGGAGACCCTCAAATAAATTTTGTAAACAAACCAGAGATTGCTGGGGGTATAGCAACAATTTCTATAGCAGTTAATATGACTCCTCTTGTTTATGATGCAAAACCAGGGTTAATTACAATGAAAGATCTACCTATCCCAAGATTTTTAAAATAATTTTGCTTTTATAATCTGATTTGCAGTTAACAATATGCTGTGAAGTTGAACTTAATTCATATCTTTTTGAAAACCCTTATTAATAAATAATTTTTTAATTATTGACTAAAGTTTCTTAGGGTTGTAAATTTAAATAAAGGTGTAATTTTAGGAGGAATTATGGAGAATAAAATAGATTTAACTCCTCAGGCAAAACTTGTTCTTGAGAAAAGGTATCTTAAAAAAAATGAGAAAGGAGAAGTTATAGAGACTCCCTTTGAAATGTTTGAAAGAGTAGCAAGGGTTATTTCAAATGTTGATAGATTTTACAATAAGGATGTTGATATTGAAAAAACATATGAGAATTTTTTGAATGTTATGATTAATCTTGAGTTTCTTCCAAATTCACCAACACTAATGAATGCTGGAAGGGAACTTGGATTGTTGAGTGCCTGTTTTGTTTTACCTGTAGGTGATTCATTAAATGAAATTTTTGATTCTTTAAAATACACAGCATTGATCCATCAAGGAGGCGGTGGTTGTATAAGAAAGGGATCTAAAGTTATAACTTCTTTCTGTGGGGTCGAGGAAATTGATAAAATATATGAAAAAATTTTTTTAAAAGGATATAAAGAGGAAATATATTCTCCAAATGCAAAATATATTGATATTAACAATTTAAATATTTTTACTCTATCTTTTAATTCAAAGACCTATAAATATGAGAAAGACAAAATAAATAATATATGGAAATATAATATACCAAAAGAAAAAAGCTATACAATAGTTCTTGAAGGAAATACAGAAATAACAACATCAGAGTGGCATCCATTTGTTGTCTATAATAACGGAAAAATTATAGAAAAAGAGGCAAAGGACATAAAGGTTGGAGATTTGATTGTTGGACCAAATGAATCTTTAATTGAAAATTATCTTTTTGAAAATAATAAAGATGAAATTTCTATAAATTTGTCATATTTAATTGGATATTTTTTAGTAGATGGTTCTTTAACAAAAACAAAAAATGGATTAAGGATGAGATTTTTTGATTCCTCTAAAGAATTATTAGAAGAAATAGTAAAAATTATTCATAAATTAACAAATAAAAAATACTCTATTCAAAGAGATAAAAGAAGTAAAAATAATTACATTTTAAACATTTATGATAAACAATTAATCGAGAAAATAATAGATCTTACTGGAGTTAAACCAGGTTCTAAGAGTTTTATTATAAAAGTACCTGATTATTTATATAAATGTAATATTGAAAATATATTTTCTTTTTTAGCAGGTCTAATTGATTCAGATGGATATGTTGAAAAGAATAAAAAGAGAATAAGTTTTTCAACAGCAAGTGAAAAAATGAAAGAAGATTTGGTTTATGTTTTATCGCTTTTAGGATTTAAATTTTCAATAAGAGAAAGAAAACCAAAAAATAAAAACTGGAATATAATGTGGGAAGTTTATATAACAGGTGTAGATGAAATTGAAAAATTTGATAGAACAATAGGAAAATATATAAAAAATAATGAGAAAATAATAAGAATAAAAAATCATATAAAAACAAAATCCTCTTCTAAAAAAGGAAATGTTCCATTTGAACTTTTTGAAGAGATTTTAAATGAAGCTGGAATAAAAACTAACACAACAGAAATTCATAGAAAATCAATAAAAATTGGAAACAAATATTTCTTTCTTTCAAGATGGAAAGAGAAAAATATTATAAATTTAAATAAAATTTTATATTTGATAGATGAAGTCTTAAAACTAAATATTGAAGAAGAAAAAAGGGAAAAATTAATAAAACTCAAACTTATTTTACCAGCTTTAAAAGAAGTTAAAAAGGTGGCTAAAGGTAAATATGAGGGTGAATTTTTCGATTTTACAGTTGAAAAAAACAACAACTATCTGGCTGGAATAAATGGATTCACTTTAATTCATAACACAGGATTTTCGTTTTCAAAATTAAGACCAAAGGGAGATGTTGTTAAATCAACAATGGGTGTTGCTTCTGGACCAATATCTTTTATGGAGGTTTTTGATAAAGCAACTGAAACTATTAAACAGGGTGGAGTAAGAAGGGGGGCTAATATGGGAATTTTAAGAATCGATCATCCAGATATAATAGATTTTATAACTGCAAAAGATAGACAAGGTTATTTAACCAATTTCAATATTTCAGTTGCAATAACTGACTATTTTATGAATAGATATTTTAATGATGAGGAATATGAATTAATAAATCCAAGAGATGGAAGGGTTGTAAAAAAACTTAGAGCAAGAGAAGTTTTTGATATGATTGTTGAACATGCATGGAAGAGTGGAGACCCAGGTGTTATTTTTATTGATAATATAAATAAAGCAAATCCAACACCTCATATTGGAGAGATAGAAGCAACAAACCCTTGTGTTGTTGGCGATACATTAATTGCTACAGAAAATGGCCTTGTTAAAGCAAAAAATTTAAAAAAGGGTATTAAGATTTGGAGTGGAAACAAGTGGAATGAAATCAATGAGGTCATAAATAATGGTGTCCAAAAAATTTATAAGATAACTTTAAAATCAGGAGTTGAGTTAAAAATAACAAAAGATCATAAATTATATACTTCAAGTGGATGGAAAAAAGTGGAAGAAATTAAATTGGGTGAAAAAGTTTATATTCCATTAAATATAAAAGAAGATAATAATGATAATTGCGATTTCGAATTTTATGAATTGATTGGTTATTTTATTGGCGATGGTTCTTTAAGCAATTCAAATCATGTATCTTTACATGTAGGAGATGATGATAAATTAGCCACATATTTTGAGCCTATTCTTAAAAAATATTCTGGTTCCTCATATGTTATACAAAGAGAAAGACAATATATCATAGATACACATAGGAAAAGTTTTGCAGATGAAATAAGAAGATTATTTAATATAAATGTTTCAAAAAGTGAACAAAAAGAGATTCCAGAAAATATATTGAATCTCGGACATAACTCATTAAAAGCTGTTTTAAGAGGTATTTTTTCATCTGATGGAACAGTTTATGATTCAAATGGAACAGTTACTATTGCATTATCGTCTGGTTCAATTAGACTATTAAAACAAGTTCAACTATTACTTCTTTATTTTGGTGTCCCTTCAACATTAACAAAAGAAAAAGAAGCAGAGATAAAAGATTTCAAAGGTAAAACTTATAAAACACAAAAAACTTATAGATTGATAATATCTGGAGAAAGAGCAAAGTTGTTTTTTGATAAGATAGGTTTAATTGGAAAAAAGAGAGAGAAATTTTTATTACTTATAAAAGATAAGAAATTATATAAAACTCTATCTTTTTATGAATATCAAGAAATAATAGGAATTGAGGAGGATGGTGAAGAAGAGGTTTATGATATAAAAGCTCCACCAGATTTTACATGGATAACAAACGGGATTTTAAGTTTGGACTGTGGTGAACAACCTCTTTTGCCTTATGAATCATGTAATCTTGGTTCTATTGATGTTTCGAAATTTGTAAAAGATGGAAAAATTGATTATGAGAGATTAGGAAAAGTAGTTCAAATAGGGGTTCATTTTCTTGATAATGTTATTGATGTAAACAAATATCCAGTTCAAAAGATCGAAGAGATGACAAAATTAAATAGAAAAATTGGTTTAGGTGTTATGGGATTTCACGATTTATTAATAAAAATGAGAATAGCTTATGATTCAGAAGATGCAATTAAATTAGCTGAAGAGTTAATGTCATTTATAAGTAGAAAAGCATGGGAAAAGTCAGAAGAGTTAGCAATAGAAAGAGGGGTTTTTCCAGCATGGAATGGAAGTGTTCATGAGAAAAATGGGAAAAAAGTTAGAAACGCAACAGTTACAACAATAGCACCAACTGGTTCAATAAGCATAATTTCGAACTGTTCTTCTGGTATAGAACCGATATTTGCACTTGCTTATAAAAGACAGGTTGCCATTGGAGAATGGTATGAGATAAATCCTCTTTTTGAAAAAGAGTTGAAAGATAGAGGATTGTATTCTGAAGAAATTATGGAAAAAATTTGTGAAGAGGGTAGTGTAAAGAATTTTGATGATATACCAGATGATATTAAAAAAATTTTTGTAACAGCCCATGATATTGAGCCTGAATGGCATTTGAAGATTCAATCTATTTTTCAGAAATATGTTGATAATGCTGTATCAAAAACTGTTAATTTGAGAAATGAAGCAACTGTTGATGAAGTTAGAAAAATATATCTTATGGCTTATGAACTTGGGCTTAAAGGTGTAACAATTTATAGAGATAGATCGAAAGAGGTTCAAGTTTTAACTAAGGGCAGAGAAGAGAAAGAGGAAAAAAGGGAGAGCAAATTAACACCAAGGCCAAGACCATCTGTAACATATGGTGCAACAATAAAGATGAAAACGGGTTGTGGCAATCTTTATGTAACAATAAATGAGGATGAAAATGGGATATGTGAAGTTTTTTCAACACTTGGAAAGGCTGGTGGATGTGCTGCGTCTCAAACAGAAGCAATTTCAAGACTTGTTTCTCTTGCTTTAAGGTCAGGAGTTTCACCTGAACCAATTATTGAACAATTAAAAGGAATAAGATGTCCTAACCCAATTTGGCAGGATGGAGAAAAAATACTTTCCTGTGCAGATGCTATTGCTAAGGCATTAGAAAAATATCTATCAATGAAGACAGAAGAGAAAAAAAGATTAGATTTTTTAAAGGAAAATGAAGTTTATGAAGAAAAAGATCTTCAAGGTGAAAAAATAGAAGAGGAAAAATCTCAGACTATTGAAGGTGTTGAATCTCTTATTTGTCCTGAATGTGGTGGAGTTATGATTAGCCTTGAGGGATGCTGGACTTGTCCAAATTGTGGATATTCAAAATGTGATTGATGAAAGAAGCTGTAGATTTATTAATTTATAATATAAAAGAGATTGTCACACCTATAGCTCCTTATCCAAAAAAAGAAAAATCAATGAGAGATATTTCAATTATTAATAATGGAGCAATATCTATAAAAGATGGAAAAATTTATGATATATCATTAAATGAAAAAATAAGAGATTTATATAAAGGTGAATCTGAAATTGATTTGAGAAATGAAAATATTGTTCTTCCCGGTTTTGTTGACCCACATACACATCTTTTATTTGGTGGTACAAGAGAAGATGAGTTTTTATTAAGATTAGAGGGTATTAACTATCTTGAAATACAAAAAAGAGGTGGAGGAATAATTAAAACTAAAAATGATACATTTTCTTTTCCAGAGAAGATATTAATTGAAGATACAAAAAAGAGATTATATTCAGGAATGTCTTATGGTATCACAACTTTTGAATTAAAAAGTGGTTATGGTTTAAATATAGATAAAGAGATTATTCTTTTAGAGATAATAAAGAAACTAAAAGAAGAAAGTAAAATAAAAATAATACCGACTCTACTTCTACATCTATTACCTGAAAATGAAGAA
>JAAYUH010000088.1 GCA_012517755.1 bacterium
TTATAGATTTCCTTTTCCTAATCAAATTATAGGATGGAGCAAAAAAGGAAGAAATTTAAGATGGAGCATCAAAATTCATAGATTAATAACACATAAATTTAAATTAAATGAAGATGCAAAAGAGAGTTTCAAAAAATTTCTCGACCTCTTCAAACCAATGGAAGATATAATAGATTTTTATCTATTTCAACTGCCACCCTCTTTTGGTCCAAAAGAGAAAAATAAAATAGTAGATTTTTTTAATGATTTTAATAGAGGAAAGATTGTTATAGAGTTTAGAAATAAAGATTGGTATGAAATGGATCTTGAAGATTTTGGAAGAAAAAATAGTTTACTTATCTGTTCAATTGATTCACCAGATTTTCAAAAGATGGTTTTTGAAATTGATGGAAGAATTTATTTAAGATTTCATGGAAGAGAATCTTGGTATCAATATGATTATAGTGATGATGAGATGAAAGATATTATAGAAATTATAAAAAATAAAAAACCAAAAAAGTTTTATGCTTTTTTTAACAATGATTATGAAATGTTAAAGAATGCTCAAAGATTTTTATTCTTCCTAAAAAATGTACAAAATAAATGAAGTAAAAGTTAAAACAACATTACAAAAGTCAAAAATTTCAGAATATTGTATAAATCCATATCTTGGCTGTTTAAATGGATGTTTATATTGTTATGCATCATTTATCATGCAAAGATGGCACCATAAAGATGAAATATGGGGGAGTTTTGTCGATATAAGAATTAACTCAGTTGAAAATTTAAAAAAAGAGATAAAGAAAAAGGATAAAATAGATGTTTATATCTCTTCAATGACAGATGCATATCAAATTGTTGAAGAAAAATATAAATTGACAAGAGAAATATTAAAAACATTATCAAAAGAGGAAAATGCTCTTTTTGATAAAAAATTTATAATTACAATACAGACAAAAGGAGAAGTTGTTTTAAGAGATTTAGATGTTTTAAAAAATCTAAAGGATATAACAGTTGGATTTACAATAACAATGCTTGATGAAGATAAAAGAAAAATTTTTGAGAAAGGAGCATCAGAAACTTATAAAAGATTAAAGGCTCTTGAAATATTGAATAGAAATAAAATTAAGACATATGCATTTTTTGGTCCAATTCTTCCCGGAATCTCTGATGATTATGAAAAAATTTATAAGATAGTTAAATCAATTTATGAAACAGGCACAAAAGAAATTCTTTTTGATAAACTTAGTTATTTTAAATATATGAAGAGAATAAAAGATATTTCTTACAAATTAAATTTATATAACGATTTTTTAAAGAGTGAAGATAAAAATTATCTAAATGAATTAAAATCAAAAATTTTAGTTGTGATGGATGAATTTAATAATATAAATTACAAAATTCTTTTTTGAAATGTCATTTTGGTGTTTGACACCAAATTAACATTATTTAAGAAAAACTATAGTTACACCAACATTTTCAGGGTCAAGAGAAAATCTCTCAACATGTGGGTGATTTCTTAAAAATTCATGGATAGCCTTTTTTAATATCCCTGAACCAACTCCATGATAAATGTAGATAAATGGATATGAAACAAGTGCTGCACTATCAATATATTTATCAAGTTTTGCAATTGCTTCATCAACACTTTTTCCATGTAATTCAATTTTCATAGGAGGCATATCCTTTTCAGGTAAAATAACCTGACCTTCTTCCCCAATTTCAAAAGTTTCATTTATTTTTCTTGTAATTTCAGTATATGGTAGTATAACTCTCATAGTTCCAATTTGTACTTGTATTTTTCTATCTTCCTCCTCTTTTTTCAAAACAATCCCCTGTTTCCCAAATTTATCAATATAAACTAAATCCCCTACCTCAATTTCATCAAAAGGAACAAAGTTTTTTTCTACCTCCTCTTCTATCAACTCTTCACCTATTTTTACAATTTCTTCCTCGAGTTCTTTTTTCTTTTCAACTATCTCCTTTCTCTCTTTTGGAAGATTTTTTAGAATCTCATCCATTTTATTCTTTGTTTCTTCAATTAACTCCTGCATTTTTCTTTTTGTAAGAAGAATATATTCCTTTCTTTTTGATTCAAGTTCATTAAGTAAGGCTTCGAGTTGTTCTCTCTCTTTAACAATTAAATTTTTCTCTTCTTCTATTCTGTTTTTATCCTGTTCTATTATTGTTTGATCACTTCTCATTTTTGAAATTATAAACTCTTTTTCTTTGTGTTCTTCTCCAAGAAGATTTCTTGCATTATTTATAATCTCTTCTTTTAGATTAAGGTGTGCTGCTATTGTTAAAGCATGGCTTTCTCCTGGAACTCCGATATAAAGTTTATAAGTTGGTTTTAAGGTTTCACTATCAAATCCTACACTACAATTCTCTACTCCATCAGTTTTATATGCAAATTCTTTAAGTTTTGGATAATGAGTTGCAATTGCACAAATTGCACCAAGATTATAAATATACTCTGCTATAGATTGAGCCAAACAGGCTCCTTCTTCTGGATCTGTTCCTGCACCAAGTTCATCAAGAAGAATAAGTGAATTCTCTGTGGCATTATTTAAAATATTTACAATTTGTTTCATATGAGATGAAAAAGTTGATAAACTCTGTTCAATACTCTGCTCTTCTCCAATATCTGCAAGTATATTATCAAATATATATGTTTCAAAAACATTTGCAGGAACAAATAAACCAGACTGGGTTAATGATGAGAAAAGTCCTATTGTTTTTAAAGTTACAGTTTTACCACCTGTATTTGGCCCTGTAATTATAAGCATTTTAAATTTTTCACCAATATAAATGCTTATTGGTACAACTTCTCCTTTTAGAAGTGAATGTTTTCCATCAACTATATTGATATATTTTCTTTCAACAATTTCTGGTTCTACTGCATTCCAATCTTCAGCAAGTTTAGCTTTTGCAAAAATGAAATCAAGTTCACCAGTTATTTCAAGACTATTTTTGATATTATCAAAATTTTCCCAAACCATTATTGTTAAATTTGTTAGAATTTTTTTTACCTCTTCTTCCTCTTTTCCTCTAAGTTCTATCAATTCATTATTTTTTGAAACTATAAATTGAGGTTCAACAAAAAGTGTTCTTCCTGAACTTGAGGTATCCTGAACAATTGATGGGAAATAAGATGAATACTCTTTTTTTATTGGAACAACATATCTCCCATTTCTTAATGTAACAATAGGTTCTGCAATCATATTCTTGTAAATTGAAAGAGTGAAAAGATCTTCAAGTTTTTCTATAATTTTTTCTCTCAAATCTCTTAATTTTCTTCTAATGGATTTCAACTCAGGAGTTGCATCATCTTTTACATTGCCCTCTTCATCAATACATCTTTCAATCTCAAGATTTATTGTTGAATCTTTTTTTATATTTAAAGCATATGAAAAAAGATTTGGATATCTATCTTTTTTATTTTCAATTGTCTCTTTAATTTCATTAAAAATAAAAAGGTTGTTTTTTATCTTATTCAATTCAATTCCATTTAAAAGTGACCTTACTTTTGCCTTTTTAATTATCTCTTCTATTTCATAGAGTGAAGAAAAAGGTAAACTTCCTTCATTTTGTAAGAAAATTCTTGCTTCTTTTGTTTCAACTAATTTTAATTTAACAATTTCTGGTTCATTTATTGGCAATAGAGATGAAATAATATTTTTTGCTATTGATGTATTAGCATACCCTTTTAAGATTTCTAAAATTTTAAAATATTCAAGCACATTTAAACTATGTATATCCATTTTAAACTATTATATCATTTATTATTAAAATTTTTTTAAATAAATAATATGTTTTTATATAATTTAAAATGAAATAATTTACATTTAATCAGGATTTTTTAAAAGTTTTTTTAAAATATTTTTTTTATTAATAATAAATTTAGGTTCCATAAAATTTAGAATGAATTATATTCAATGTTTGAAGTTTTAAATTTCTTTAAATACTTGACTCATAGTTGATTTATGATTAACATTTTTTTTATGAATAAGAAATATAAATTAATTTTTGAGACAAAGGTGCCTGACACTTTTGTCTCATCAGTGGTATTTTTCTATGAGTAAGAAATATATCCCAACATTATTAATTCTTGCATCTTTGTGGGGAAGCGATTATATGTTTATTAAAATTGGAATAAGTTCTATTCATCCTTCTCTTTTTACATCATTAAGATTTTTAATAGCATCAATAGTTTTTTTTGTTTTTTTAAAAATAAAAAAAGCATCTTTTAAAATTCCACTAAAAGATTTATTATTTATATTTTTTATCTCTTTAATTGATGTTTATTTACCTCAAATCTTAACAACAACAGGAGAAAAAACAGTTGCAAGCGGAATAACATCTGTAATTTTATCTTCTTCACCAATATTTACTTTCATATTTGCATATTTTTTTCTTAAAGAAGAAAAGATAAATTTTTATAAAATTTTTTTTGTTATTTTGGGATTTTTAGGTGTTTTTATAATATTTTATAAAGAACTTTTAAATAATAATGAATTTGTAATAACAGGATTTATTTTGATCCTTCTTGCATCAATAGCATATGCAATCGGAATAATTCTTTTAAAAAAAATAAACAGTAAAATTAATGTTCACCTTTCCTGCTTTTATCTTGTTCTCTTTGCTTTTTTTATCTCTATTCCTTTTACCATTCTTTCAAATGGAGTTACTAATTCAAATTTTAAAATTTCCTCAGTTTTGGCACTTTTTTATGATGGAATAGTTTTGCAAGCATTTACATATTCATTTTTTCTTAATGCTGTCAGAATTTTTGGTGCATCAAGAACTGCCTATGTAGGTTATTTTATGCCAATATTTAGTATTATTTATGGAGCAATTTTTTTAAAAGAAGTTTTAACGATAAATATTTTTGTTGG
This sequence comes from bacterium, assembly GCA_012517755.1. GTDB lineage: Bacteria > Caldisericota > Caldisericia > B22-G15 > B22-G15 > JAAYUH01. Next base: position 4,878 of record JAAYUH010000088.1, read on the forward strand.
AGGAGCTCTAATTTTACTATCTGCTTATTTTATTGAAAAAGGTTCATAAATTATTTTTAAAAATTGTATCTTTAATTTTTTTAAATCTTCTTGGATATTTTATTGGTGTTGTTTCAATTTTTTTTAATATTAGTAAAATTCTCTCGCTTTTAAAAAATGGTAACTCATATTTAAAAATATCTTCAACTTCTAAACCAAGTTCAGATAAAAAAATTTTACTTTTTTCAATTAAATCTATCTCATCTACCCCTTTCCATAAAAAAATTCTTCCGTTCACTTTAACAAAAGGTGCAGTTAGTTCAAAAATTCCTGGAATTTTTAAAACCCATCTTGAAAAAACTTGTGAAAATTTCTCTCTTAAACTTTCTTTATATTCCTCTTTTTTTATTAACTCTTCTCCTCTTCCCCATAAAATATCAACTTTTTCTAAAAACAACTCTTTTACAACATTGTTTAAAAAATCAACCCTTTTTTTATTTGAATCTATGAGTAAAAATTCACTGTTTGAAGAAAAAATCTTAAGTGGAATACCAGGAATACCTGCTCCAGTCCCAACATCTAAATTTTTACCTTTTAATTCAGTCGAATCAAGATATTTTTTTAGATATACAATTGGCATAAGTGAATCAAAAAATTGTTTAATTGCAATTTCTTCTTTTGTCTTTTCCCCTGTTAAGTTGAATTTCTGATTATAAAAAATTATTAATTCAAGATATCTTTTTAATTTTTCAATTTTTTCATCATCAA
>JAAYUH010000089.1 GCA_012517755.1 bacterium
AATGAAACAACTAATATTAATTTAAGAGATAGATATTTTGATAATATTTGTGTTTCAAAAGAGAATGAAAATATGATTAATTCATTAGAAACAGATAAAATTATAATTATACTTCAGATAAACAATCCATATATGACAGTTAATGGAGTAAAAAAAGAGATAGACCCAGGAAGAGGAACAGTACCAGTAATAATAAAAGGGAGAACACTTGTACCTATAAGAGCAATAATAGAAGAGATGGGTGGAACAGTTGATTGGGATGGGGATGAAAGAAAAGTAACTATTAAATTTAAGAATAAAACTATAGAACTATGGATAGATAAAAAAATAGCAAAAGTAGATGGAATATCAAAAGAGCTTGATGTACCTCCTATGATTCTAAATGGTAGAACTATGCTTCCTATAAGATTTGTTAGTGAGAATCTTGGATGTGAAGTTAAATGGGATGGATCAACTCAAATAGTAACTATAACTTATGATGAGCCTATAAAGTGGGAAATTATAAAAAAGATTAAAGTTGATTCTTCTGGGGGAACTATAAATGTTGAGGATTTAAATTTATCTATACCAAAAAATGCATTTGAATCAACTTCAAATTTAGTGATATCCAAAGGAGAAGGTTCTACTCCTTATGGAGAAAATATTTTATCAAAGCTATATAAAATTGATGGATTACCTTCTATAATTTCAAAACCAATTGAAGTTACTCTTAAATTAGAAAAAGCGTCAAAAAATGAAACCTATGTTGTTTTTGGTGAAGAGAGTTTTGTACCTTCTCTCAATAAAATAGATGTAAATTACCAACTATTACCGTCTACTGTTTCAGGTGATGAAGTAATGGCAACAATACCTCCTACAGAAAGCAATGGCATTATTTTTAAATTGCTTAATCAAAACCTTGTATCTGATACATCTTCTGAAAAAGATGGAGAGACAAATACCTATTACTTAAGTTCTGCAACAAATATGAAAAGTGAACAATCAGTAAAAATGAAATTTAAAATCATATGTGATACAGAAATTCTTAATAAAAATTTTAAAACAATTCAAGAAATTTTAAATTATTTTGAAATTGCTTATACTAAACTTGAAGATAGAGTTGGTTTAGATTGGAAGTTGAGAACAAATTGGCCTATAAATATCGAGATAAAAAAACTTGGACAAGATACTTATGGATACTTTACAGCAAGTAAACTCTGGAGGTCCAGAGATTATATACAATTAAATTCAGATATGTTAAATAATTCTGATGCCCTCACCGAATTTAAAGTTACCGCAGGTCATGAACTGTTCCATCTTTTACAGGCACTATATGATCCTTCATTATTTTTAGGTTGGCGTGGAGGTCCTAATTACTGGTTCTGGGAAGCTTCTTCAGTATGGTTTGAAAAATTGATGATTGAAAAAGGTGACTATTGTTCAAAAACACTTTTAGATTATTCAGGTAAGTTTATGCTAAATGGTTTATGGAATGCAGATAATAGCTCTACTGGGAGTGCACAAGACCATGGTTATGGTGCATCTATGTATTTAGACTATTTAATAAATGCATATGGAAATAATCCAAAGATAGTTGGCAGAATATGGGAAAACATTAAAAATGGAGATTCAATATTTAATTCAATAAAAAAAGCATTAAATGTAACCTTCTGGTATAAAAATTGGGAAAATTTTATAAATAATTATTTTTCTACTTATTATAATAAATGTTGGAATAATACAAAAGGTTGGATATTACACAAAGATGTTACTGAAAGATGGACAATTAATGATACAGAAAAAGATTTCCAATACGAATTCAAAGATAATTACTATGAAC
>JAAYUH010000090.1 GCA_012517755.1 bacterium
CCATCATTGAAAAAAAGTATGAAAAATATCGAATCAACAACAAATAATATAAAGAATTTATCCAATATAATCTCATCTGTTTCTCCATTATTACTATTCTCAGGTAGTAGTTCTATGGGAAAAATAGGTAAATATATATCATTGTTTTATGGCATAAGAAAAGGAATTGATATTTTTTTATCATTAACAAAAAAAGGAGGCAAAAATGAGTGAAAAAAATGATAATTTTTTTGGAGGTTTTTTAACAGGTCTTGTTGTTGGTGCTGTCTTAGGAATTCTTTTTGCACCAGCAAAAGGTTCAGAAACAAGAAAAGTAATCTATGATAAAGGAAAAGAGGTAATAGAAAAAGGCAAAGAGATTTTTGGTGGTAAACTAATTCAAATAGAGGAAGAAGAGGAAGAAGAGAAATAAAAATTTGGAAAAATCTTTAGTAAAAAAAACAGTAACAATTCTGATTGTTGTTTCAATTTTTATTTTAATAATATTTATATTGAGTAAAATTGGAAACTATATAATTTTAATTATTCTAACCATAATACTATCCTACATTTTCTCTATTTTAACAACCTTTTTTCATTCAAAAAAAATAAACCTTGTTGTTTCAAAGCTCTTATCAATAATTATTGTCCTTCTATTTTTAGGTTTTGTTATTTTTATACTTATTCCACCAGTTACTAATGAAGTATCTAAAATTATTTCAAATTTTGAAGAGATATCAAAAAATTTCTCTAATTTTCTTAAAAATATCTTAGATAATTTAAGAAAGATATTTGAAAATTTTGAATATCTTAAGATAGATATTGATAAAATTTTTACATCTTTAACTGAATCACTTGGAAATATTATATTGGATATAGTTACAAATATTTTTTCTTTTCTTAATTTAAGTTTAAAAATCATTATTGAAATTGTCTTTGCCTTTATAATCTCACTATTTTTTATTTTCGACAGAGAAAGATTTTTAAGTGGAATCATAGTTGAAATTCCTGAAAAATATAAAAATAGGTTTATCAATTTTTTTTATGAATTAAATTTTAATCTGAAAAAATATATATTAGGACAATTTTTAGTTTGTTTTATTATTGGAAGTTCACTTTATATATTTGCTTTAATTTTCAGAATTCCTTATGCAGGAACTCTTGGTTTCTTAACTGCAATTGCAGAAGTAATATTATATATTGGTCCTATATTAGCATTTATTCTTGGATTAGTAATATCTTTTACTGTCTCACCATCAACAGCTCTCTGGTTTTCAATCTTTTACATTTCTTTGCAACAAATAACAAGTTTTGTCGTGTATCCTATGGTATGGTCAAAATTTGTTTTAAATGTTTCACCTGTTGTAATTTTTATAACTATGATTTTTCTTGTATCACTATTTGGACCAGTTTCTCTTTTCTTCACCGTCCCAGTAATAATAATAGTTAAATCACTCATCAAAGAGTTTAAAAACTCTACTCTTTACGAAAAATTCAAAAAATTATAAAAAAGTTATAAAATATATTTAAAAAATGAAGCTTAGGTATAAGATATTTTTTATTAATATAATTGTGATATTTATAGTAATTATCTCTATTATTCTTATTATTTTTTCATTATCAAAAAATATTCTCGATGATAATATAAGAACAAGAGTAGAGTTATATAAAAATAATTTTTCTAATCTTATTGAAATAGAAAAAAACAATTTAATCTTCCATGTAAAGGATTATGCATACTGGGAAGAAATGGGTATTCAGGGTGTTATAAATAAAGATGAAGACTGGATTAGAGATAATCTTGATCCGTGGATAAGAAAAAATTTCAATTATGATCTTGTTTTACTTGTTAAAGATAATGGAGAGGTAATAGTTGATACTCCTTTAATGAATTTGAATTATGATGATTTCATCTTAAAAAAACAAGGGATTGTTTCTGGTATAAAAATAATCAATAATTTACCAACTATTTTTGCTACTTCACCA
>JAAYUH010000091.1 GCA_012517755.1 bacterium
AACATTCAATAAATGTAAGTACTCTTTCGCAGGTAGCAGCTGATAGCATTGGAGAGGATCCTCTCGTTGCTAAAGTTTGTGGATATTATCATGATATTGGAAAGCTCGTACGACCAGAATTTTTTATTGAAAACGATAGTTTAGGTATAAGTCCACATGAATCTATATCACCTTCTTTATCGGCTTTAATTATAATATCTCATGTTAAAGAAGGTGTTGAACTTGCTAAAAAATATAATTTACCAGATATTTTAGTTAATTCAATTAAAGAACATCACGGAACAAGTTTAGTATCATATTTTTACACAAAAGCTAAATCAATTGATCCAGATGTAAAAGAAGAAGCATTTAGATATCCAGGCCCGATTCCCTCTTCCAAAATAGCAGGAATAATAATGCTTGCTGATTCAGTTGAAGCTTCAGTAAGGGGGGAAAGAGTAGACCAAAAAGAAGAAATAATAAAGTTTATAGATACAATTGTTGATTCGAAAATAGAAGATGGTCAACTCAATAATTCTGAACTTTCATTTAAAGATATAAAAAAAATTAAAGATGCTTTTGGTAAAGTATTGGTTTCTATTTATCATGAAAGGATTAGTTATATTGAAAAAAGTAGAGATATTCGAGAAAAAAAATAAAATTCCTTGCAGTAAAAAATTTATAAAAGAAGTCATTAAAACAATTTTAGAAAAAGAGGAAGTTAGTGATTATAATATATCGATAGCTTATCTAACCAAAGAAGATTTAAGAGAGATTAATAAAAAATATAGAAAAATAGATAGAACAACTAATGTTCTATCCTTTCTATATGAGAAAAATTCAACCTTTTTTGGCGAAGTAATAATTTCAGATTATCATATAATTGTAAAAAATGAAGATTTTTTAAAATTATTGATACATGGTATTTTACATCTTCTTGGATATGATCATAAGAAAAAAGAAGAAAGAAAAGAAATGTTAAAAAAAGAAAAATTTTATTATAATTTAATTAAGAATGAAAAATAGAAATTTTCTGCAAAGTCTTAAATCTGCTTTTAGAGGTATTTATATTACTTATATATCGCAAAGAAATTTTAGAATACAAGTTTCTTTTGCGATTCTTGTTATATACTTTGGACTTAAGTTTAAAGTTGGAATTATGAATATGATAATTTTACTTTTTACAATATTATTAGTTTTGTCTTTTGAGTTAATAAATACATCAATAGAATTTTTATCAGATAAGATAGAATCCAAATATGATATTCTTATAAAAAATTCAAAAGATACACTTTCTGGATTAGTATTATTGGCTTCCATTGTTTCAGTGATAATAGGATTCATAATTTTTTTTAAATATATTAGATACTTAACATATAAATCAATTATTTTCTCTTTAATTATAATAATTGTACCAGCCATAATCAAATCAAATAATGATATAATTAAAAAAGAGGCGATGAATAATTGAAAGATGTAAGTATATTATTAAATATTATCTGGATAATAATTCTTCTATTTTTTTCTTTTATCTTTTCTGCTACAGAAACTTCTTTTATTGGTTCCTCAGAATTAAAATTAAAAAATTTATCTAATGGAAAAAATAAAAAAGCAGAAAAACTTTTGAAAATAAAAGAGAAACCAGAGGATTTTATCAGTACTATAATAATTGCCAATAATTTTGTCAATATTTTAGCAGCATCAATTGCTGCTACTATCTCAATGCAAATATTTGAAACAGGTGCTTATATCTATTCTTCTGTAATAATGACCCTTATAATAGTTGTCTTTGCAGAATTGTTACCTAAAACTATTTCTTCTTATGATCCTGAAGGCTACTCATTAAAATTATTTTCATTTTATAATTTCTTTTCAATAATTCTAAGACCAATTTCAAATTTTTTAAACTATTTAATTACAGGTATAATTAAAATATTTGGTAAGAATTTAAAAAAAGAGACAAAAATAGAAGAAGGAGAATTTAAAACTTTTCTTTCAATGAGTAGCGAAAGTGGAACAATAGAAGAGGAGGAAAAAGAGATTATTGAAAGTATAATTGAATTTCAAGATAAACAGGTTTATGAAGTTATGGTTCCGAGAGTTGATGCTATTTTGTTACCAGTAGATACGCCTATAGAAAAAATAATTGAAACTATAATTTCTACAGGCCATTCAAGAATACCAATCTACGAAGGTAATATTGATAATATTATTGGAATTATACATGTTAAAGATCTTCTTAAAGCCACTTCTTTAAAAGATTTTAAAATAAAAGATTATTTACATGAACCCATTTTTGTTCCTGATACAAAGAGAATTGGGGAGCTTTTTAAAGAGATGAGAAAGAAAAAGACTCATATGGCAATTGTTCTTGATGAATTCGGGGGTTTTGAAGGAATTGTAACAATGGAAGATCTTCTTGAAGAGATTGTTGGTGAAATTCAAGACGAATATGATCTTGAAGAGGTACCATACCGAAAAATAAGTGAAAATGAATATATAATAGATGCTAAAGTAACCATCGATGATGTTGAAGAAATATTGAATTTAGATCTTCCTAAAGATGATTATGATACATTTGGCGGTTTTTTTCTTGACCTTTTAGGCCATATTCCAAATAAAGGTGAAAAAGTATTTTATAAAAATATTTGTTTAACTGCAATAGAAGTTAAAGGAAATAGAATCGTTAAAATTAAAGTTGATGTAAATAAAGAAGATGAAAACAAGTAAAATTGAAGAATTGATTTCTTTGGCGAAAAAAGCTTGTAGTAATGCTTATGCTCCATATTCAAAGTTTAATGTTGGTGCAGCATTGCTAACAAAAAACGGTAAAATTTTTACTGGTTCAAATATTGAAAATGCGAGTTATGGAGCTACAGTTTGTGCTGAAAGAGTCGCTATTTTTAAAGCAGTTTCTGAGGGAGAAAGAGAATTTGAAAGTATAGCAATATATACAAATGCTGATAAACTATCTTTTCCTTGTGGTATATGTAGACAAGTTATGATTGAATTTTCAAAAGATTTAATTATAATTTTATCAAATGAAAAAGAGAAGAAAATCTACACTTTAAAGGAAATTTTACCTTATCCTTTCACAAATGAAGATTTATAATTTAGGAGGTTTTTATGCGTAGAGGTTTTATTGGTGGAAATTGGAAGATGAATAAACTTCTAAAAGAAGCCAAAGAAACAGTTGAAAATTTGAACAAGAGTCTTACTTTATCAAGGGGTATTGATATTGTAATTTTTCCACCTTATACACTATTATATTTTTTAAAAGATTTAATTGTTTTACCAAATATCTATCTTGGTGCACAAAATATGCACTGGGAAGAGAATGGAGCATATACAGGAGAAATTTCTCCATTAATGTTAAAGGACCTTGAAGTTGAATATGTTATTATAGGCCATTCAGAAAGAAGGAATCTTTTTAATGAAACAGATGAAATAATAAATAAAAAACTCATATCAGCTCTTAAACATGGTTTAAAGCCTATATTATGTTTAGGTGAATCTATTGAAGAAAGAAAAAAGGGTATAGAAAAAGATGTTATTGAAAAACAATTTAAACATGATTTAAAAAGAGTACCCATAAATTTTCTTGAAAACATAATTATTGCTTATGAGCCAGTTTGGGCAATAGGTACTGGTTTAAATGCAACTCCAAATGAAGCAGAAGAGATGCATAAATTTATTAGAGATCTTATTGAAAAATATGCAAACAACAATATTGTTGAAAATATTAGAATAATCTATGGAGGTAGTGTAAGAGTTGAAAATGTCGAAGAGTTATCTTCAAAGGATGATATAGATGGTTTTCTTGTTGGCGGAGCATCTCTTAGATCAGATTCATTCTCAAAAATTATAGAGATATTTAATGAAGTAAAAGGGTTTTAAAATGAATAAAAAAGATTTAGCAAGATTAATTGATCATACATTGTTAAAATCAGAAACTAAAATAGAAGATATAAAAAAACTTTGTGAAGAAGCAATAAAATATCAATTTTATTCTGTTTGTATAAATCCATGTTATGTAAAAACAGCAAAGGAATTTCTTAAAAATAGTGATATAAAGATTTGTACAGTCATTTCGTTTCCATTAGGAGCCTCAACAATTAAAACAAAAATTTATGAGGCAACTGAAGCAATTGAAAATGGTGCAGATGAAATAGATATGGTTATGAATATAGGTATGTTCAAATCAAATAGATATGAATATATCTATGAAGAGATTTCTTCGATTAAAAAAGCAATTGAATATAGAATTTTGAAAGTTATAATTGAAACTTCAATTTTAAGTGAAGAGGAAAAAATTAAAGCATCTGAAATTATAAAAAAATCTGGCGCGAATTTTGTAAAAACTTCAACGGGTTTTTCTCAAGGTGGAGCAACAAAAGAAGATGTTTTATTAATAAGAAAAAGTGTTGGAGATAATTTTGGCATAAAAGCTTCAGGTGGTATTAAAACATATCAACAAGCTGTAGAACTTATTAAGGCAGGAGCTACAAGAATAGGCTCATCTTCTTCAGTAAAAATTATGGAAGAATAAATGGAAATAATTAAATTAAAAGGATACATATTAAAAAAAGTTCCAATAAAAGAAGATGATTTGCTGATTTTTCTTTATACTGACATAGTTGGTAAAATAGTAGCTAAAGCAAGAGGTGCAACCAAGATTAACAATAAATGGTCAAGAATAATTGAAACTTTAAATTTAATAGATACAAACATATATAAAAAAAATGACTATTTTTATCTTACAGAATCAAAAATAATTGATTCATTTTTCCCTATTAAAAGAGATTTTAATAAATCAATTTTTGCTTTACAGATTATCAACATAATTGATAAAACTCAAATAGATAATAATCCAGATATTAATATTTTTAATTTAATCACAAATACTTTAAACATAATAAAGGAAAATGATGATATAGATATTATTTTTTTGAGTTTTATTTTAAATTTATTAAAATTTGAAGGTATTTTATTCTCATTAGATAGATGTGAAAGATGTAGAAGAGAATTATCAAATGATATATATTTTAATTTTAAATATGGAGCTTTTCTATGTGATAAAGATAAAGATGAATCTTCAATAGAAGTAAAAAAGGAGAAACTCCTAAAGTTAGAAAACTATATTGATAATAGAAAAGAGGGATTTATTTTAAATAAAGATGAAGTTTTAAATATATTTAAAATTTTAAATTATATGCTTATAAAAAATTTTTCTTTCAGTTTGCCAGATGATATTTTTATTTCATATATCTACAATTAACAAAAGGAGGAAAACTTGATACCAATATCTGATATAAATCCAAGAAGAAAGTTTCCTTATATAACAACTTCATTGATAATAATTAATGTAATTGTATTTATTTATCAAAGTACACTTAGAAACCCAGAACTTTTTATATACAAATACGCTTTGATACCCTCTAATTTATTTAAACTTGGAGGATTTGAATATATAAAACTTATAACTTCTACTTTTTTGCATGGAAATCTCTTTCATTTAATTGGAAATATGCTTTATTTATGGATTTTTGGAGATAATGTTGAAAATTCTCTTGGTTCTTTTAAATATATAATATTTTATTTTTTAGTAGGCATAATTTCAGGAATGACTCATGCTTTGATTTATGCAAGTTCAGGGATTCCAACAATTGGTGCGTCTGGAGCGATAGCTGGAGTTTTGGGTGCTTATTTTTATCTTTTTCCAAATGCTAAAGTTCTCGCACTTGTGCCAATTTTTTATTTTTTTACAGTTATACCTGTATCAGCATACTTTTTTTTAGGAATATGGTTTATCCTTCAACTTATACCTGGATTTATTAATTTTGGTAAAGCAGGAGTTGGTGTAGCTTTTTGGGCTCATATAGGTGGATTTTTAGGAGGAATTATTCTTGTAAATTTATTAGGTGGAAGAAAAAAAGAGATTTACTATAATTTTTATAAATAATGAAAAAAACTAAAATTGTTGCAACTATAGGACCATCAACTGATAATAAAGAAAAAATAAAAAAATTAATAAAAGAGGGGGTTGATATATTCAGATTGAATTTATCACATGGAGATCATTACTACCATAGAAATTTAATCAATTTAATTAGAGAAGTTGATAAAACAGTTCCAATTTTAATCGATTTATGTGGACCAAAATTAAGAATCGGAAAATTTGAGAATAATAAGGTTTTTTTAGAAAAAGGGGATAAATTTATATTAACAACAAAAAAAATTATAGGTAATAAAGATATTGTTTCCATTTCTTATAAAAACTTAGACAAAAAAATTAACAAAAATGATTTGATTCTTTTAGATGATGGAAGAATTAAGCTTAGAGTTGTTGATATAAAAGATAAATCAATAATAACAAAAATAATTGTTGGAGGAGAGCTTAGTAATAACAAAGGTGTAAATATAATAGGCAAAAATTTATCAATTCCTTCATTGATAGATAAAGATAAAGAAGATATAGATTTTGGTATTAAAGAAAGAGTCGATTTTATAGCT
>JAAYUH010000092.1 GCA_012517755.1 bacterium
AAAAATGAAGATGAAATTAAAAAAGATATTATAAATCTTTTAAATATTGAAATGGATAATCAAATTATGATGAATTACTTTACTTATGATGGAGAAAAAAAATTAAAGCAGGGATACTATATAGGTCTCAAAATAATAGAAGAATTGGTAAGTTTAGGTAACAACATTATTGACTTAACATATATGAATAGTGATGATATTTTGAATCTCTATTTTAAAAATCAAGATATAATTGTTAAAAAGTAAATTTATTGTAAAATAGATTTTATGGATAATTTTTTTATAGATTCACATACTCATCTTGATATGCCAGATTTCAATAAAGATAGAGAAGAGGTTATAAAGAGAGCATTAAGTTCAAATATAAAATATTTTTTAAATGTTGGTTATGATTATAGATCATCTATAAATTCTAATAATCTAACAAAAAATTATAATTATTTTTTTGGAGCATTAGGGTTCCACCCTCATGATGCAAAAAGTTTTAAAAATGAGTACCTTTTTGAATTTGAAAGAATAATTAAAAACAATAAAAAAATAGTTGCAGTAGGAGAAATTGGGCTTGATTACTATAGAAATTTATCCCCAAAGGAGACCCAAATTGAGGTTTTTAAAAAACAGATAGAGTTTGCAATAGAAATGAGTATGCCTATCATTATCCATGAAAGAGATGCTTTCTTTGATTCTATAAACATCATGAAACAGTACAGGGGAAAAATAAAAGGTGTTTTTCACTGCTTTAATAGAGATTTTATATCATTTAAAGAGATATTTAATTTAAATTTCTATATAGGGGTTGGTGGTGTTATAACTTATCCAAAAAATAATAATTTAAGAGAATCTTTTAAAAAAATTCCATTGGATAGAATTATTCTTGAAACAGATGCACCATATCTTCCTCCTCAAAATAAAAGAGGAGAAAGGAATGAACCACAATTTTTGATATATACTGCCCAATTTTTGGCAAAGATTTATAATATCTCTTTAGATTATTTAGCAAAAAAAACAACAGAAAACTTTTTAAATCTATTTAATATCAAAATTTAAAGTCATAAAAATTTTACTGCCGAAATACTTGACAAACTAAAATCATAAATTATATTTAATTAATTAAAAACTCTTAAGGAGGTCATTATGAGAAGATTTTTTTTAATTTATTTAGTTTTGATTTTAGTTTCCCTGTCTTTTTTTGGATGTACTGGAAGTAGCACATTTTTAACTGGAACAGTTAAAAATGAGGATAATCAACCGTTAAAAGATGTAACTATTTACCTTGATGGAAGAACCTCCAAAACAGATGATAATGGAAAATTTGAGTTTAGAAATCTTGAAACTAAAAAATATAGATTTTCAGTAAATTTAGAAGGATTTTATCCTTATGAAACCGAAGTTGATATATCACAAGGTGAGAGTAAATTAAATGTTTCATTAAAATACACAACTTTAACAAAGGCAAGAAAAAGAGGTTATCTTTTAGTTGGTTCAGATGTAACTTATCCACCTTTTGAATATATGGAAAATGGAAAACCTATTGGATTTGATGTTGATTTGATTAATTTAGTTGCAAAAGAGATGGGTTTAGAAAGAGCAGAGGTAATGGATACTGCATGGGATGGAATATTTGCAGCTTTAAAGACAGAAAAATTCGATATCATAATCTCTTCAGTTACAATTACTGATGAAAGAAAAAAAGAGATATTATTTTCTGATCCATACTATAATTCAGGTCAAATTATAGCTATAAGAAAAGATGATAACAGAATAAAAAATGAGAATGATTTAAAAGGAATGGTAGTAGGAGTTCAAATAAATACAACAGGTGATTTTTCAGCACAGGAAATTCCTGGAATTAAAGAGGTAAAAAGATATGATGATATACAACAAGCATTTCAAGATCTTGAAATTGGTAGAATAGATGCAATTTTAAATGACTTACCTGTTAATGCTTATTTTGCAAGCACAAGACCCAACATAAAATTAGTTGGTACACTTTTAACAGAAGAACAATATGGAATTTGTGCAAGGCTTGTTGATAGCGATTTAATTACTGAAATAAATAGTGCTTTAAGAAAAGTTAAAGAAAGCGGAAAATATAGAGAAATTTATCTAAAATGGTTTGGTGTTGAACCTGTTGATTAGGTGATAATTAAAAATGGGATTTGATTTTAATATCTCTCTTTTTATGGAATCTATTCCATATTTGATTAATGGAGCAAAATATACTATTCTTTTTTCATTAATCTCAATTGTTTTTGGAATTCTTATAGGTCTGTTTGCATCATTAATGAAAATATCTAAAAATCCATTTTTCAATATTTTAGGAAATTTATATATTGAAATAATTAGAGGAACTCCGCTTCTTTTGCATATTATGATTGCATATTATGGTCTTGTAGCTTTTAAAATTAATTTAAATTATTTCACTGCTGGAGTTTTAGCTCTTTCAATTAATTCAGGTGCTTATTGTGGAGAAATTTTTAGAGCAGGTATTGAATCTATTGAAAAAGGGCAGATGGAGGCTGCAAGATCTGTTGGTATGTCATATGGAGAGGCAATGAGATTCATAATTATTCCTCAAGCAATTAAAAGAGTAATACCACCACTTACAAATGAATTTGTTGCAATGTTAAAAGATTCTTCTCTACTTTCAATAATTGCTGTTCCAGAACTTTTAAGGAATGCAAGACAAATTATGGGGACAAAAGCAAATGTATGGAGTCCATTTATTGGTGCTGCTCTAATATACCTTGTTTTAACTCTTCCTCTAACAAGATTAGCATCTGTACTTGAAAGGAGATTTGCAAAAGGTGGAGTTTGATAATGCTATTAGTTTTCGAAAGGAGGTTTGCAAAAGGTGGAGTTTAATAATGCTATTTTAAGTGTTAGAAATTTATATAAAAAATTTGAAGGTGTTGAAGTTTTAAAAAATGTTAGTTTTAATTTACATGAAAAGGAGGTACTTGTTATTGTTGGTCCATCTGGTGCTGGAAAATCTACTTTAATTAGATGTATCAATAGATTGGAAGAGCCAACCACAGGTGAAATTATTTTTAATGGAAACAAAATTGATAATAAGACAGATTATAATAAACTAAGAGAAAAAATAGGTATGGTTTTTCAAAAATTCAATCTTTTTTTACATTTAACTGCGATACAAAATATAACTTTACCATTGAAAATTGTTAAGAGAAAAAGTGAAAAAGAGGCATATAATATAGCAATAGAATATCTTACAAAAGTTGGTTTGAAAGATAGAGCAAATCACTATCCAATACAACTCTCTGGTGGTGAACAGCAAAGAGTAGCAATAGCAAGAGCATTATCTCTTGAACCAAAAATTATGTTGTTTGATGAACCAACTTCAAGTATTGATATTGAACTTATCAAAGATGTGCTTGATGTTATGAAAAATCTTGCAAAAGAGGGGATGACGATGGTAGTTGTTAGTCATGAAATGGGATTTGCTAAAGAGGTTGGAGATAGAATTTTATTTATGGATAAAGGAGAAATTATTGAAGAAAATAATCCAGAAGATTTTTTTAGAAATCCTAAAACTGAAAGGGCAAAACAATTTTTATCTAAGATAATAAACATATAAAAATAAATTAGTTTACAAAAACAGACAGCCTACTTTTGTAAACAATTTTTATAATATGATTTATTTGATATTAATTTAGAATTTGATTCCATCAAAAATATCTCTAACTCCTCTCTTAAAAATTTTCTAACTTTTTTCTATCAATTCTGTTATGTTGTTATCATCTTTTGCAATATTTATCAAACTCATCCTTACATTATAAATTTTATTAAAAATTAATATTTGGTGTTTATTCTTATAATTAATCTAAAATATTTTTGGATAATTGATGCCTTTATATTCTTTTAAAGAAGTTATAAAGAAATTAAATAATGTCTCTTTTCATATTAAATATATTTAAACAGATGATGGTCTGGTGTTCCATAATTTTTGATATAGATGAATTCAATAGAAAACTTATATGAGAATGACAAAATAGAGGAACTGGATTCCCGTTTTCGCGAGAATGACAAACAGGGTAGAAATAACATAGAGGATGGGAATGACAAATAAAAAGAATGGATTCCCGCTTTCGCGGGAATGACAAAATAATTACATGGGAATGACAAAATGGATGATGGATTCCTATTTTCACGGGAGTGACAAATTGGAGAGTTTTCACTAATCTCTATATAGGTTCTTGATAATATTCCCAATTTTTCTATAAATAGAGCTCATAAAGAATTTTATAATTATCTAATTTATAGAATGTTGTATAATTAAAAAGAGGGAAAAAAATTATGGTTTGTAGAGTTGTAGTAAAGTTTTCTCTCCAAGAGTATAAAAAAAGAGATATACCTAAATACTACATACCACTTAACTATCAATATTGATCGAATAGAAAATGACACACTCAAGATTGTAGAGTTAGAAGTTCCTAAGAAAGGTGAATTTTTATGAAAAAATCACAAAGAAGTATAATTAACAGAGGCATTTTAAAGAAGAAGAAAGTCTTTTCGATTTTATCAATTCTTTTACTAATTTCAATTCTCTTATCATCCTGCATAATAAAACAATCTTATAAATTTACAGATGTAATTATTTATTCCTTAAAAGGAAACATATATTCTGTTGATTTTGATGGTAAAAAAGATAGATTACTTGTCTCAAAGGATGATGTGCTGAAGTTGTATAATAAAAAAGAAAAGTTTAATGAATTGCGTTTACATCCTTTATGTGTTTCATCTGATAAACATAAACTCTTTTTTACTAAAATGATAGTTCAGGGAAGTGGAACTGAGAGAAAAGACTATTACGAATTATTTTCTATAGATTCTAATAGAAATAATATTATGAAATTAACAGACGAAGAGTTTGAAGTCCTCAAGCCATATTATTCTCAAGACAAAAACTATGTTGCATTTATTGCATTAAATAAGCAGAAGGGAGCAATTTTTATTCTTCAACTTTCAGATGGAACATTTAAAAGAGTAACTCCATGGTATTACAATACCGAAAGCCTTGACAGTATAACTGATATTGTTTTTTCACAGGATAGTAAAAAAATTTTCTTTGTTGTAATTGACAAAAATGAAAATAGTTATGATCTCAACATGGTTGATATTAATAATGAACAAATAGAAACGATTGTGTCAGATGTAAAAGACATTACTATTTATGAATGGTCTTACGATGGGAAAATGCTTGCTTTTACTATTAAAGTTTCTGGATGGGAATGGTATGATTCAAAACAAAAACTCTGTATTGTTGAATATGAGGGCTCTAATTTTAAGATATTGACAGAGGCACTTTATCAGATCTCTTCTGTTAGATGGTCAAATGATTCTTCAAAAATTCTTTTTAATCATCATGGAAAACCTGAGACATGGGAATCAATTTCCAAAAATAACTTTCTAAGTGTTGTTGATATTAAAGAAGCAGATTTTAAAGAGACAAGTGGATATGATATAATTGATGGTTATTGGACTTTAGATAATTTCAAAGTTGTTGCTAAGATTGGTGAAGACAATCCTTCAGAATTAGATATTCCAAGGTATGCAATCTATATTATAGATATTGAATCTATGAATCCCATTAGAATAACACCTTATTATCCTTATATTGACAAACTCACATTTCACCCTGAAGATAAAGACAAGGTAATTTTTACTTCAGGGCCTTTTCCTTATACTAATACTAATAAACTTGAGATATTAAATCTAAAGGATAAAACTATAAAAACAGTTGAGGTTTTTGATAAAGATCAAGAGATTACTGACATTTCTTTTTCTCCAGATTCTAAAAACTATTTCATCCGTG
>JAAYUH010000093.1 GCA_012517755.1 bacterium
TATAGAAAAATGAAACAAGATAATAAAACATTCGATGAGATATTTGATTTAACTGCTCTTAGAGTAATTTTTCCAACTATTCAAGATTGTTATAAGACACTTGGAATAGTTCATACAAGATGGAAACCCATTCCTGGGCGCGTAAAAGATTATATAGCAATACCTAAACCAAATGGATATCAATCCTTACACACTACATTAATCGATGATAAGGGAGAACCTTTTGAAATTCAAATAAGAACAGAGGAGATGCATAAAAATTGTGAATTTGGTATAGCATCTCATTGGTCTTATAAGGAGAAAGGTAAAAAAATTGATCCAGATATGTCAAATAAAATAAACTGGATAAGACAAATTGTCGAATGGCAGAAAACTATACCTTCTGCAAGGGAATTTATTAATAGAGTCAAGGAAGATATATTTTCTGATGAGATATTTGTATTTACACCAAAAGGTGAAATTATAAATCTAACTGTTGATGCTACTCCAATTGATTTTGCATATAAGATTCATACAGAAATTGGAAATAAATGCATTGGAGCAAAAGTAAATGGAAAGATAGTTCCATTAAATTATAAATTAAAAACTGGAGATAGAGTTGAAATTTTAACATCAAAAACTTCTCCTGGTCCTTCAAGAGATTGGTTAAAATTTGTTAAAAGTTCATCAACAAAAGAAAAAATTAGACAATTTTATAGAAAAAAGGAAAAAGAAGAAGAAAAAAAAGAAGAGACAGTTAAAGAAGAGATTGAAAAGAAGAATAAAGGTGTTATTTTAGAAAGAAAAATCAAAACATCAAATAAATTTGGAGTGGTAATACCTGAAATAAAAGGTGAGGTTTTGCTCACACTTGCAAAATGTTGTACTCCAATACCTGGAGATGAAATTATTGGATATATATCAAAAGGAAGAGGAGTTGTTGTTCATAGAAGAGATTGCAAAAATTTACTCTCAATTTTGGGAAATGTTGATAATAGTTTAGAAAAAATTGTTAAAGTTGAATGGGCAAATGATGTTAAAATATTATACCCAGTAAAAATCAATATACATATCAAAGATGAGCCCGGTGTGTTAAATAAAATAGTATCCATAATTGCAAAATATAATTATAATATTGAATCTGTAAATGCTCCTCCAAGTAAAAATAAAGAGAAAACAACAACTATATATATGACTTTACAAATTCCAGGATATGGTAAGTTGAATGATCTATTAGAGGAGATAAAAATTGTACCAAATGTTTTAGAAATTGAAAGGAACTCTTAATGAGATGTGTTGTACAAAGAGTAAAATATGCAAAAGTTTTTGTAAAAGATGTTCTTATATCTGAAATAAAGAAAGGTTTTTTAGTTTTAGTTGGAGTTCAGATAAATGATAATGAAAATGATATTAATTATCTAACAAGAAAAATATCTAATTTGAGAATATTTGATGATGAAAATGGGAAATTAAATCTTTCAATTAAAGAGATTAATGGTGAAATATTATTGATATCTCAGTTCACTCTTTTAGGAAGTGTAAAAAATGGTTTTAGACCAGATTTTACAAGAGCAGAAAAAGGCGAGAAAGCTAAAAGTTTAATAAAAATTTTTAAAAATTCATTAGAAGAAAATGGATTAAAAGTTAAAGAGGGAATTTTTGGTGAAATAATGGATATAGAATTTGTAAATTCTGGTCCTGTTACTATTATTATTGATTCAAAGATTAGAGATTTTTAAAATATTTTCTTCAAAAGGTGGATATATAACTCCCTTTTCAGTTATTATTCCATTTATATAAATATTTGGAGTTACATCAAATGAGGGATTATAAACTTTTGTCCCCTCTACAGCAATTCTAATATTTTTTATATAAAGAACCTCATCAGCACTTCTCTCTTCTATAATTATCTTATCTCCATTTTCAATATTAAAATCGATTGAAGAGGTTGGGGCAGCAATATAAAATGGAATTTTATTTTCTTTAGCTAAAACAGATAAACTATATGTTCCTATTTTGTTTGCAGTATCCCCATTTTTAGCTATTCTATCTGCTCCTACAATAACTTTATTAACAAGATGTAGTTTCATTACATAACCAGCCATTGAATCTGTAATTAAAGTTGAATCGATATTTTCATTAATCAATTCATAACCAGTTAATCTTGCTCCCTGAAGATAAGGTCTTGTTTCTGTGTAATAAACTTTAATTTTTTTATCATTTCTAAATGCATATTTTATAATTCCAAGTGCTGTTCCAGGACCTAATGTAGCCAAAGAGCCTGTATTACAATGTGTTAGTATTGAATCAAATTTTTCTATTAATCTTTCACCATTTTCAGATATTTTTATACATTTCTCTTCTTCCTCTTTTTCTAAATTTATCGCTGAATCTTCTAATATTCTTAATAAATTCTCATCACTGTAATTTTCTAATAGTACATTCTCCATCTTCTTAATTGCCCACATTAAATTAACTGCAGTTGGTCTTGCATTGATTAAATAATTACTAACTAATTTATAATTATCTATTTGATTTTTTTTAAATAATTCTTTTATTCCAAGATAGAATCCATAACCTGCAGCAACACCAATAACAGGGGCTCCTCTTAATTTCATATCTTTAATTGAATTAGCAACATCAATATATGTAGAACAATTTTCATATTTAATTTCAAATGGTAATAATCTCTGATCAAGAACTTTTAAAAAATCTTTTTCCCATATCAATGGTTCTATATCCATTAAATTCCTCCATTATTATTTATTGATATCAATTTTCTTTATAACTTCGAAAATCACCTTTTTCAAGATAGGAATTTTTTTGTCCATCATTTCAATTACCTCTTCATGAGAGATTTTTTTATCACTAATTCCTGCTGCAAAATTTGTGACTATACCAATAGAAGCATAACAAATTTTCATCTCATTTGCTAAAATAACCTCTGGTGTTCCAGTCATTCCAACAATATCTCCTCCAAGAATCTTTAGCATATTGATTTCCGCCTTTGTTTCATATCTCGGTCCATTCATTGTTACATATGTTCCTTTTTCATGAAAAGATAAATTTAAAGCCATCATTATATCTTTTATTAGTATCCTTAAATATTCACAATAAGGTTCAGTCATATCTGTATGAACTACATTACCAGGAGTGTCAAAAAAAGTAATTTCTCTTGAATCTGTAAAATCAATGAATTGATCTATTATGACAAAATCTCCTGGTTTCATATTTAAATTTAAAGATCCTGAAGCAGATGTTGCAATGATTTTTTCAACCCCAAGTTCTTTCATTCCCCAGATGATTTTTTTATATGAAATCATATGAGGAGGTAAGGTATGACCTTTTCCATGTCTTGTAACAAAAACGACCTCTTTATTTTCATATTCACCCATAATATATTCAAATATTCCAAAAGGTGTTATCAAATTATTCTCACTTATATTTTTCAACTCATCAACATCATAAACTCCACTTCCACCTATAATTCCAATTCTCATAATTACCTCCAAGATTCTAATATAAATTAAAATTTTATCATATATTATTTAACATAAATAGGATTAGAAAATATCCATGGTTTATAATTAAACATATGAAATCTATATAGTTCAACTCTGTAAAAACCTTTATCTACTCTTTCATAAATAAGTTCATTTCCAACTTTTTGATATATGCACTCACCATTATAAATAAGTTTAATTAATGATTTTAATGGAGTTTTTACAAATATTTTTTCATTTCCTTTTAATTCTATTTCATCACCCATTAAAAATTTTTCATCTCCTCTCTCTATATAAAAATTAAAACCTTTTGCTTCTCCAAGATAGTTGTGAGTTATATAAATATGTCCTTTTTTTATCTCTTCATAAACCGTTTCTTTATTAAGTGGTTTTTCAGTTATTATGTTAGTTCTTATTGAATTAAAATAATATTTAAAAGGAAAAACCTCAATTTTAAAATTGAGAATTTTAAAATATAAGAAATGTGCATCTAATGTACCAATCCCAACAGTTTTCCTATATTTATTTAATTCATCCCATTTATTTATAGTTTTATAATTTGGTCTATCTTTGTCTAATCCAGGGAAAAAATAGAATATAAGATAATTAAATAAATTTATTCTTTCTCCTCCATCACAAGTAAAATTAAACACAGACATACCTGTATAATTTTCAACATTCCAATCTAACCACTTCATTTTTACTTCGTTTTTTATTATCTTATTACCTTCAAAAAATGGGTGTTCAATAAAAGATAAACCATCTTGAAGATTAATTTCATCAATTACAGATTGAACATCTTCTTTAGGTTTTATAAGGTCTTTAATATTAAAAGCGAGGAGATGATTACCTTCTTCAGGTGTAATCTCCTCTCCGATTAATAATAGAATATTTTCATAAAAACCTTCATATTTTTTTGCTTCTAAATTATTATGATCAGTGATAATTGCAAAATCAACTTTATATTTTTTTAAATAAGGAATTAAATCAAGAGGCTTCAAAACACTATCTTTTGAGTAAGTTGTATGAATATGAACAACACCACTATAATTATTAAATTTGTCCATAAAAATATTTTAACATTTTATAAAATTTGTTGACAAATTAACAATAAATTAATATTATTAAAAATGGAATGTTCGAAAATTTAAGAAAAGGTTTAAGAGATGTTTTAGATAGATTCGGAAGAAAAGGACTGCTTACAAGAAGTGATATTGAAGAGGGATTAAATGATTTTAAGAAAATATTGATTGAAGCAGATGTTAACTATAAAGTTGTAAAAGAAATTTTATCAATTGTTGAGCAGGAGGCTCTAAAAGAAGAAAATCTAAAAAGTGCTCTTCCTGAAGAACAGATAACAAAAATCCTTTATGAAACAATTTTAAAAATCTTGGGAAAACCTTCAAGTTTAAAATATTCATCAATTCCACCTACTGAAATTGTTCTTTTTGGTATTCAAGGAAGTGGTAAAACTACTTCAATTGGTAAACTTGCTTTTTATTTAAAAAATAGAGGTTACACAACATTAAATGTTCCTTTAGATTTGAAAAGACCAGGAGCAATTACTCAACTTAGAGAGATTTCTGATATTGTACAATCAAAATTTTATTATGAAGAAAATTTACCAATAAATAAACTAATAAAAAAAGCTAAAGAGGTCGCAAAGAAAGAAAAAATTGAATTTATATTATATGATACTCCGGGTAGAATTCATATTGATAATGAAATGATGAATGAGTTAAAAAACATAAGAGAAGAGATTAAACCAACAGAATCTCTATTAGTTGTTTCTTCTCTTTTAGGACAGGGAAGTGTTGAAATAGCCAATGAGTTTAAGAAAAAAATTGGTTTAACTGGAATTATTGCAACTAAACTTGATGGAGATTCTAAAGGCGGAGCAATACTTTCAATTAGGTATGTTACATCTGTACCCATAAAATTTATTGGAACTGGAGAAAAGATTTCAGATATCGAAGAGTTTGATCCTGAATCTTTAACATCAAGAATAGTTGGTATTGGAGATATAAAAAATCTAATTAAGAAAATTGAATCTCTTAAAGAAGAGAAAAAGTATGAAACTAAAAAAGAAAAATTTAATTTTATAACTTTTCTTGAGCAGATAGAATCAATTGAAAAGATGGGTGGTTTATCCTCGGTTTTAGGATACTTACCTCAAATTCCTGCAAATACAGATTTTGATGAAAAAAATATAAAGAAAATGAAGGCAATTATTCAATCAATGACTAAAAAAGAGAGAATATATCCAGATATTATTGATGGAGATAGGAAAAAAAGAATAGCAAAAGGTTCGGGCACAACTATCAATGATGTTAACACTCTTCTAAAAAATTTTAAAGTTATGAAAAATTTAATTTCAAATAAAGGAGTTGAAAAAATAATAAGAAGAGGTGGTATATTTTGAAAAATATAAAAAAGAAAACTTATGAAGTCAATATAAATAGAAATTTTTGTAAGAACTGTCTTATTTGTCTAAACATCTGTCCAAAAAAGGTATTTGGATTAGATGATAAATATGAAATATTTGTAAAATATCAAGAAGAATGTATAGGTTGTAAATTATGTGAAAATCTATGTCCAGATTTTGCTATAGAGGTTGATGAGATATGAAAGAATTTTTACAAGGTAATATTGCTGCATCTTATGGCGCAATTGACGGAGGAATAGATTTTTTCGCTGGTTATCCAATAACTCCTTCAAGTGAAATCTTAGAAACTTTTTCAAGAGAACTTCCTAAATTGGGTAAGGTTTTTTTACAAATGGAGGATGAACTATCTTCGATTTGTGCTGTTGTTGGATCTTCTCTAACAGGAAAAAGAGCGTTAACAGCAACTTCTGGTCCGGGATTTTCTTTAATGCAAGAAGGTATTGGTTACGCAACAATGGCTGAAGCACCATGCGTTATTATCAATGTTATGAGAGGAGGACCCTCAACAGGATTACCCACAAATGTTTCACAAGGAGATTATATGCAAAGTAAATGGGGAACGCATGGTGATCATCCAATAATCATTTTTTCTCCAAAGAATCCCCAAGAATTTTATTGGCTAACAAGAGTTTCTTTTGATGTAGCTTTTTATTATAGGAATCCTGTAATTATTTTATCTGATGAGAGCGTTGCTCATATGAGAACAGAGGTCGAAAGAACAGATCCTCCATATAATTTTAACTTCAGAGAAAAAGAAAAAATTGATTTACCCTTTAGTTTCGAATATGATTTAACTGAAAATCCTTTTATTGGTGAAGGAAAAAAGATTAAAATAACAGGTCTATTTCATGATGAGACAGGTTTTCCAACAAATGAGCAAAATAAAGTAGAAATGAAAATGAATCACTTGATAAATAAAATTGAAAACAATAAAGAAAACCTTTTTATTTATGAAAGTGAGGGATTAGAAAATGCAGATATTGCATTTATTGGATTTGGCATTATTGGTGGATTGGTTAAAGAATTGAAAAGAATCTTTGATGCTAAAGGTATAAAAAGTGGTTTTTTTAGACCTATAACCTTAAATCCATTAGATGAAAATAAAATCATTGATCAATTTAAAAATATAAAAAAGATTTTTGTTATTGAACTCAACAAAGGACAATTATATTTTGACATTAAAAGAATTTTTTCTTGCGATAAAGAGATAAATTTTATTGGCTACACAAGAGGAGAAATCCCAACTATAACAGAAGTTTATAAGAAAATCGAGGAATTTTTATGAATTGGAAAGATTATTTAGATTATTCTAAACTACCTACAATTTTCTGCCCTGGTTGTGGAATCGGTATAGGTTTAAGAGCAATTCTCCAATCATTGTCAGATTTAAATATAAAAAAAGAGGATATCATTTTTGTTTCAGGAATTGGATGTTCTTCAAGAATACCAGGTTATCTTGATTTAGATTCATTACATACCTTACATGGAAGAGCAATTCCTTTTGCTACAGGAGTAAAATTATCATATCCAGAAAAAAATGTTATTGTTATAACTGGTGATGGAGATGGTTTATCTATTGGTGGAAATCATATGATACATGCTGCGAGAAGAAACATCAATATCAAAACATTCCTTTTCAATAATATGACATATGGAATGACAGGTGGACAAGCATCTCCTACAACGCCACTTAATAAAATAACATCTACAACACCATATGGAAAATATGATTCAAATTTTGATTCAGTTGAATTATTAAAAGGTGCAAATGCAGGTTTTATAGCAAGAGGTAGCGTCTATCATTACAATATGCTTTTAAAAATAGTTAAACAATCAATAACTTATAAAGGTTTTTCATTTGTAGAGATACTATCTCCATGTCCAACTTATTATGGACGATTACAAGGATTTGAAGACCCAGCAAAATTTTTTGTTAAGCAGAAAGATTTTGTCTATAGTTTAGATCAAAAAGATAGAATCAAAGAAGAAGAAAAAAAAGATAAATTACCAATTGGAATATTTAAAAATGAGGAAAGTGAAACATTTGAGGAAATTTATTTTAAGATAGTTGAAGGTTTAAAAACAAAATGAAAAAAACTTTTGTTTTTTGTGGCAAAGGTGGTCAAGGTATAATATTTGTAGCTAATTTATTATCACAATCAGCTATAAATGAAAATCTACATTCAATTCAAACTCAAATTTATACAGCTGCTCAAAGAGGTGATGTTTCAAAATCAGAAGTTATAATTTCTGATTATCAAATTGATTATCCAAAAATAGAATCTGCCGATTATTTTATATCTTTAACAAAAAAGTCACTCTTAAAATTTAGAGAGTTAATAAATGACAATACAATTATAATTTTTGATAATACATATGAAGATTTTAGCGATGATCTTTTCAAAAAAAATGTAATATATAAATTACCTTTTACAAAAAACTCTTTTGATTATTTTAATAGATGTGATTATACAAATATAATAACCCTTGGCTTTTTAATTAAATTAATTGATATTATTAAAGAAGATTCTGTAATAAAATCCTTAGAAAAATTTAAAAAGGATTTAGATAATAATAAAAAGGCATTTTTTATAGGTATAAATTTGTATAATAATTCTTTAATTAAAAAGGAGGTTTAATTTGTTTGAAAAGATTCATCATATAGGAATTGCAGTAGAAAATTTAGAAGATAGTATGAAATTTTATGAAAATACCTTTAATTTTAAAATTCAATTTATAGAAGAATTGAAAGAAAATAAAGTAAAAGTTGCAAGTTTCAAAATAGGTGATGTTAATATTGAATTACTTGAACCCTTAACTGATGATTCTCCAATTAAATCTTTTCTTAATAAAAGAGGAGAAGGAATTCAACATATAGCATTTCTTGTAAAAGATATATATAAAACTTTAGAAGAATTAAAAGAAAAAGGTGTTTCTTTAATTGATGAAAAACCAAGATACGGTTCGCATAATACAAAAATAGCTTTTATACATCCAAAAAGTACCTTTGGTGTATTAATTGAACTTGTAGAAGAATGAAAAAGATATTTACATTTTTATTCATATTTATTTTTTCTTTACCATTTATAAAAGTTGATAAATCTCTTTTTGTTATTGTTTATGAAAAAGAAGATGATTTTTTAGTTTTTCCTGTAGCAATTGGCAATAATCAAACAAATACTAAAGAAGGGGTTTTTAAAATAACTGGTAAAAGTATAAATCCAAAATGGTATTTTGAGAATAAAATCTATCCTCCATATATTGAAAATAAAGAAAATGCACTTGGAATAAGAT
Source organism: bacterium (assembly GCA_012517755.1). Taxonomy (GTDB): domain Bacteria; phylum Caldisericota; class Caldisericia; order B22-G15; family B22-G15; genus JAAYUH01. Next base: position 9,223 of record JAAYUH010000093.1, read on the forward strand.
GGATAGCGCTTGCATGGATTACTTATGGAATACATGGAACAAATGACCCCTTTTCAATTGGAAAAAATGTATCTTTAGGTTGTGTAAGATTACAGAACGAAGATGTTAAAGTTTTATATGAAAAGGTAAATGTAGGTGATGAAGTTTTAATATATTCTTCAGAAATAGACGAAGATTTATCAAAATCAATTTCATTATTATTAAATTTTTATGATTTAAAAAAATTTATCATTAGAGAAGGTCGTTAATTGGAGGAAAAAATGGATTTAAATTTAATTAAAGATTTAGTTTTTGTTGAAGGTGTTTCAGGTTTTGAATCTAAAATAAGAGGAAAAATAAAAAATGAAATTGAAAAATCAAAACCTGATGATATAAAAATAGATAATCTTGGAAATTTAATTGCTATAAAAAAAGGTAAATCAGACAATTTTATTTTATTTGTAGCCCATATGGATGAATTAGGACTTGTTGTTTCAGCAATCGATGAAGATGGTTTAATCTCTTTTAAAAAGATTGGTGGAATTGATGACAAAATTTTACCATCAAGATTTTTCAGAATTTTAGGTTCAAAAGGTGAAGTTGTAGGAGTTACAGGATTATTACCTCCTCATTTGTCAATAGATAACAAAACATCTGAAAATACCATTCCTTGGTACAATCTAAAAATTGATATTGGAGCAAAATCTAAATCAGAAGTCTTAGAAAAAGGAATTGAAGTTGGAACTCCAATAGTTTTCCAAAAAGAGTTTTATACTAATGATGATTTAATTATTTCAAGAGGTTTAGATGATAGAGTTGGAGTTTATATTTTAACAAAAATTCTTGAATTTTTTAAAGAAAAAAAACCATATAATAACATAATTATAGCATTTACAGTTGAAGAAGAGATAGGACTTAGAGGTGCTTCAGTTTTAGCAAACAATTTCAATCCAGATTTTGTTATTGCTATAGATTCTATGTCTTCAACAGACATCTATAACACTCCATCTATTTATAAAAATTCTATTAATTTGGGTTTTGGACCTGTGATAAGAAAAGTTGATGCAAGAATGATTGTAGATGAAGATGTTTTTGATTTTATAAAAAATATAGCAAATAAAGGTGAAATTCCTTATCAGATAGGAGTTAGTGGGGGTTCAACAGATGCAAGTATTATAGAAATATCTAATAAAGGATATAAGTCAGTTCCTTTATGTGTTCCAATTAGATATACACATTCAA
>JAAYUH010000094.1 GCA_012517755.1 bacterium
ATCAGGAGAAAAAACTTATCCATCAAGATATCCTTTTCATGAACTTGATAATATAATTATGACTCCTCATTCTGGTGGATTTACAGTTGAAAGTTTACAGAGAAATTGGCTTTTTACATTCAAAAATGTTTTAAAATTTGCAAAAGGAGAGAAGATAGAAAATATAATAGATCCTGAAAAACAATATTAGATTTTTATAATATTCTCGATTTAATTTTCTTAGTTTATAAAAATAGACAATCTACTTTTGTAAACTATTTCTAAATTTTACAAGGTCTCTGAAAAAATCATCCAAACCGTCATTCCTGCGGAAGCAGGAATCTATATTACCAATGGAAATACTGGATTCTCGTTTTCACGGGAATGACAAAATAGAGAAACTGGATTCCCATGTTCCCTGCTTTCGCAAGGATGGGAATGAGAAAATGGAGGGATTACAAATGGAAATAATGGATTCCCGTTTACACGGGAATGACAAAATAGAGGGACTGGATTCCCATGTTCCCTGCTTTCGTGGGGATTAGAATGATAAAAATATAAGTTTTCTCAGTAATTGACAAAATAAAGGGTTTTCCAGGAACCTATTTACAATATATTGACATAAGAAAAAAAGATTTATAAAATTTTAAAGTGAATATTTTTAAGGAGGTGTTTAATGAAAAAATTTGTAGGGTTAATTCTTGTGGGGTTAATCATTTTGCTCTCATTTTCAATTTCTTGTAAAACTGAAGAAACCGAAGTTATCCCTACTGAAGAAAAAAAGATTAAAGCGGGTTTTATCTATGTAGGTCCAATTGGTGATTTTGGTTGGTCACATGCTCATGAACAGGGAAGAAAATATGTTGCTGAAAAGTTTCCATGGCTTGAAACAACTTATGTTGAAGCTGTCGCAGAGGCTGACTGCCCAAGAATAATTGATAGGTTAATAAATGAAGAGAAGTGTGACATTGTTTTCACCACAAGTTTTGGGTATATGGATGCAACAGTTGAAGCAGCAAAAAAGTATCCAGATAAACTTTTTATGCACTGTTCTGGTTATAAGTTAGATAAAAATCTTGGTACTTATTTTATTGATTTCTATGAACTTTATTATCTTAATGGTTTAATGGCTGGAGCATTAACAAAATCGAACAAAATTGGATATGTTGGTGCGCAACCTACACCAGAAGTTGTAAGACATATTAATGCTTTTGCACTTGGCATAAAGGAATCGAATCCAAATGCAAAAGTCTATGTAACATGGATCAACTCTTGGTATGATCCAGCAAAAGCAAAAGAAGCAGCTGAATCATTAATTGCTCAAGGAGTTGATACTCTTGCTTTTACTGAGGATTCAACTGCTACTGTTGAGGTTGGTCAAGATTATACTAAAAAAGGAAAACAAATTTATACATTCTCTCACTACAGCCCGATGCTCAAATATGGAGAAGATTCTGTCGTATCTGGTCAACTTGTTAATTGGGGAATAGCTTATGAAGAAATTTTAATGAGAATGTATACAAATACATGGATAAGTAAAGATTATTTATATTTTCTGAAAGAGGGTGGATGTGAGCTTGGCGGTGATTTTGGTGTACCAATTAATCCAAAGTTTGAAAATGATTTGAAAAATAAAAAGATAAAAGATAAACTTCTTGGAGAAATTTCAATTTATGATCTTGTTATGAAAAGAATAGAGCAATTCAAAGATCCAGTTGCAAAATACAACCCATTTGTTGGTCCTCTATATGACAACAAAGGTAATTTGAAACTAAAAGAAGGAGAAGAAGGAACCTATAATATGTTGTGGAGTATAGATTGGTTTGTTGACAATGTCGTTGGAGAAATCCCTAAATAGAAATTTATTAATGATTTTTGAGGAGGAGAATTATTCTCCTCCTCTTTTTATTTAATATGTTATGAAAAATCAGAGTATAGATACTCTTGAAATGAGAAGTATATATAAAGAATTTCCTGGAGTTATCGCAAATAATTATGTTGATTTACAGATAAAAAAGGGTGAGATTGTTTCTCTTCTTGGTGAGAATGGTGCTGGAAAAACTACACTTATGAATATTCTGTATGGGTTATATAGAATGGATAAAGGGGAAATATATATAAATAATGAGAAGGTAAATATAAGATCACCAAGGGATGCAATTAATAAAGGAATTGGAATGGTTCATCAACATTTTATGTTAATTGATAACCATTCTGTCCTTGAAAATATCTCTTTATATTTAAAAGAAACTCCAATACTATTTCCAGAAAAAAAAGTTGAGGAAAATCTTTTAAAGTTTTTTGAAAAATATGGTTTTTATGTTAATCATAAAGCAAAAATTTATGAACTTTCTCTTGGAGAACAACAAAGAGTCGAAATTATTAAAATACTTTTAGGTGGCGCATCTTTAATAATTCTTGATGAACCAACATCAGTATTAACACCAAAAGAAGTAAAAGATCTTTTTGATCTATTAAGAAATCTTGTTAAAGAGGGAAAATCTGTTATTTTTATTACACATAAACTAAAAGAGGTTTTTGATATAAGTACAAGGGTCGTCGTTTTAAGACAAGGAAAAAAAGTTTTTGAAGATGATATAAAAAATACAAATGAAAATGAACTTGCAAGACATATGGTTGAAAGAGAAATAAAACCTTCTATGCAAAAAAAAGAAATTAAAAATGGTGAAATCATATTAAGTGTTAAAGATCTTTCTGTAAAAAATGACAAGGGAAGAGGTGTTGTTAAAGGAGTAAATTTCGATGTCAAAAAATATGAAATCTTTGGAATAGCAGGAGTCTCTGGCAATGGTCAAAAAGAACTCATTGAAGCTTTGACAGGTTTAAGGAAATGGGAAAAAGGTGAAGTTCTATTCTTTGGCAAAAAATATGATAGATTTAGTTCAAAATTATTTAGGAAACTAAATATTTCGCATATACCTGAGGAGAGAACAAAATTTGGAGTGGTAGCAAACCTTCCTATTTATGATAATTCAGTTTTAAGAACCTATGATAATTGTAATTTTTGTAAGGGTTTAATATTAAAATATAACACTATAAAAGATTTCTCAAAAAAAATTATAAAAGATTATAATGTTATGGCTCCTTCTATTAATACAAGAATCAAATTTTTATCTGGGGGTAATATTCAAAAATTTATTCTTGGAAGAGAAATTTCAACCAAAAAAGATTTTATAATTGCTGCTCATCCAACTTATGGTCTTGATATATCTGCAACAAGATATATAAGAGATCTATTGATTAAAATGAGGGATGAGGGGAGTGGCATTCTTCTCGTTTCAGAAGATCTTGATGAAATACTTGAGATCTCTGATAGATTTGCGATTATGTATGATGGTGAGTTTATTAGAATTACAAAACCTGGTGAACTTTCAATTGAGGAGATAGGTCTTATGTTAGGAGGTCTGAAAAATAAGAACAGAGAGGAGAAACTCTCTTGATTATTATAGAAAAAAGGAAAAAGTATAGTACAAAACAAAATTTAATAATAATTATCATATCTATTTTTTTAAGTTTATTTATATCAAGTTTAATTTTTTCTCTTAGAGGTATAAATCCATTTTTTGCACTTTATAAAATAATTTTTAGTTCTTTTGGAAGTTTATATGGAATAAAAGAGACAATTACTAAAGCTATACCTCTTATGCTATGTGGGATAGGACTCTCAATTGCATTCAAAGGAAAATTCTGGAATATTGGTGCAGAAGGTCAACTTCTCATTGGGGCTGTTCTTGCAACTTGGATTGGATTATTTATTGGGAAAAATCTACCATCAATAATTTTGATACCATTAATGTTTTTAGCTGGTTTTGTTGGAGGAGGATTGGTAGCTCTCATACCTGCACTTTTAAAGGTTAGATTTAATACTAATGAAGTAATTTCAACATTAATGCTTAATTACATTATTGAACAATATGTACAATATCTTGTCTATGGACCTTGGAAAGGAAAGACGCAATATGGTTTCCCATATACTGATAATCTTCCTCCAAATGCTCTTCTTCCAATCATAAAAGGTTCAAGAATACACTATCCAACTTTAATAATTGCTATTATATTATCAATTTTAATTTTCTTTTTACTATTCAAAACAAAACTCGGTTATGAGATAAGAGTTATTGGTGAGAATCCTTTAAGTGCTAAATATGCTGGAATAGATTATATCAAAGTTATATTGATTATGATGTTTTTAAGCGGAGGCATTGCAGCTCTTGCTGGTGTTGGCGAAATTGCTGGAATTCATAAACATTTAACATATCCATCACAAATTTCTTCAGGATATGGATTTACAGCAATAATTGTTGCTTGGCTTGCACAACTAAATCCACTACTTGTAATTGTAACATCACTTTTTTTTGGAGGAATACTTGTTGGTGGAGATGTGATACAAACTTCTTTTGGATTTCCATTTGCAACAATAAATATTTTTAATGGACTAATGCTTGTTTTTATCTCAATGGGTTATTTTTTGATTGAATATAAAATATCTTTTAAAGGTGCTGAAAAATGAATGAAACAACATTTTTAATATTCTCTATAATTAAAAGAGCCCTTGTTTCAGGAACTCCCTTATTACTCGGAACACTCGGAGAAATTTATACTGAAAGATCAGGGGTTTTAAATCTTGGAATTGAAGGTATGATGGCACTTGGTGCAGTTTCTGGTTTTGGAATAACACTTATGACAAAAAATCCATGGATTGGCCTTCTATTTGCTATATTTTTTGGTGTTGCTCTCTCTCTAATCCATGCATTTGTTTCAATAACATTAAAAGGTAATCAAACAATTTCAGGCCTTGCTATTTCTATGCTTGGGCTTGGAATTAGTGGTTTCTGGGGTAAAGCATTTATTGGAACTCCATTAAAGTATAAATTTCAAGACGTTAATATACCTCTTTTAAATAAAATACCATTTTTGGGAGACCTATTATTTAAAGGAGATCCTATATTTTATATATCATTAATATTAACCTTTATCCTATGGTTTATTCTTTATAAAACAAAATGGGGTATAATAATTAGGTCCTGTGGAGAAAATCCTCTTGCTTCTGATTCTATGGGTGTTAATGTAAATATTGTAAGATATATTTGTGTAGCAATTGGTGGTGCTCTTGCTGGAATGGCTGGTGCTTATCTTTCTTTATCATATACATCTTCATGGATTGAAGGAATGACAGGTGGAAGAGGTTGGATAGTTGTTGCTTTAACAATTTTCTCTCTATGGAATCCTTTAAGAGCTTTACTTGGTGCATATCTTTTTGGTGGTATTTATATACTTCAATTTATTTTACAGCAATACTATAAAATTCCACCAAATATTCTTCTTATGTTACCATATATAGCAACTATTTTGGTTCTTCTGTTAAGTGCTAATGAAACTTTAAGAAAAAGGATTGGTGCTCCTAAATTTCTTGGTGAACCTTATATAAAAGAAGAGAAATAAAAAAATTTAAAAATCCCCTTTTATCTTTTCTAACAATTTTTTAAAAAGATTTAAATATAATGACAATCTTGAATAAACATCATCATCGATACTTTCATCATAAATATGAGTAGCCAAATTTCTATCTTCAATCATTTTAAGAAAGTTATTATCATAATCAATTAGTTTAATTTGAAAGGCAATTTTAAAACATTCAAAACCTCGTCTAATTTTTGTATAGATTTTTCAAAATTCTCTAATTGATGAGATCTCTTAAACATACTCTATGTTTTCCTTTGCTATTTTTTTAAATCTTTTTGATACTTTCTTAAAATCTATGATATCGAAACTATAAAGTAATGGTAAAATATCTATAATGGTAATGATTCAATTATAAACATTAAATTAATATTTAATGTGGGTGATTTTAAAATAAAAAAAATAAAAAAATTTTTGTAAATAAACGGGATTTTTAAAATTTTTTTGAAGATTATCTAATCAGAAAACAGTAGTGCTTTTAATTCTTTGTTTTTTAAAATCAATAGCGAAAAAATATAAACCAGAGATCCCTTGATTAAATCTACTGGAATAAATGGTAAAGAACCAATATAAAATGCTTTGGAAATAGGAATAGAAAGAATAAAGGAAAGATATAACACACCCAAGAGGTGTATTATAAATATTCCAAGAAGTATTGATGGAATAATAAAAATTTGATTTTTCTTAACTATTCCTATTAAAAGAGGTGCGATTAAAAAACCAAAAAGAAATCCCCCATTTGGACCAAGAAAGACAGATAGACCACTTTGTCCTCCAGCAAATACTGGGAAACCAAGAACTCCGAGGATTATGTATCCTAAAACAGAAAGAAAACCATAATATGGACCAAGAAGTATACCAGAAAGTAAAACAAAGAAAACTTGGAGCGTAAGTGGTACTGGACTAAATGGGAGAGGAATTGATATATAAGAACCAATGATAATTAAAATTATAAAAAGTGACGAAAATGTTATTTTTTTAATATTTTTCATATTTCCCCTTTAATGTAACAAATTCATATTAAAAGAATCTTTTGTATTGAAATTAATGAAGGAGGTTTTATGTATTGCGTAAGCTATAACTATAAGTTGAGAAAGGGTAGAAGTGTAGAAGAATTTAAAGTATGGCTTGACAGTGTAATGCCTCTTCTTGAAAATATATGTGGAGTTAAATACCATTATGTTTTTCAACTACTTGAACCTGAGGATGAAATAATTCATGTAGTTTATTTTATGGAAGATATTAAAAAATGGAGGGAAGAGACAAATTCTCTATACATAAAGGAATTTGTTCAGGATCTAAACCTAATAACAAATCTTCCCTCCACAGAAACCAAATACTTCCAAGAAGTCTAAATCATCCTGCGAACAGAGTAATAAATAAACCTGCTACAGCTGCACTTCCGATAAGACCTGCTACATTAGGGCCCATTGCATGCATTAATAAGTAATTATTTAGGTTTTCTTTTCTTGCCACATCTTGGGTTACTCTGGCAGCCATTGGTACAGCTGCAACACCAGCAGAACCAATAAGAGGATTTATCTTACCACCACTCAGGAAACAGAAAAGTTTCCCTAAAAGTAGTCCACCTATTGTACCAAAAATGAAAGCAACTAAACCAAGCCCTACAATTTCCAAAGTCTTTATTGTAAGAAAACTTTCTGCTTTCATGGTCGAACCAATTGTAAGTGCAAGAAATAGGGTACAGACATTTATAATTTCATTCTGTGTACTCTTGCTGAATCTCTCCACTACACCACTCTCTCTTATAAGATTTCCAAGCATTAGCATACCAAATAGTGGACCAATTGAAGGAACAAAAAGAATTATTACAATCTCTGTAATAATTGGAAATAATATCTTTTCTAATTTAGAAACTGGCCTTAACTGTGTCATTACAACTTGTCTTTCTTTTTTAGTTGTGAGTAGTTTCATAAAAGGTGGTTGTATAATTGGAACAAGAGCCATATAACTATAAGCAGCTAACATTATCGGACCCATCAAATGTGGAGCGAGTTTTATAGTTGTAAATATTGTTGCTGGACCATCAGCACCACCTATAATTGCAATACTCGCAGCTTCTTTCAAGGGAAATTTTAACAACATTGCAAAAAAGAATGAGACAAATATTCCTAATTGTGCAGCTCCTCCAAGAAATATAGTTATAGGGTTTGCTATAAGAGGACCAAAATCTGTTAAAGCGCCTAATCCAAGAAATATTAGAACAGGAAATATGGTTGTCAATACACCATACTGATAAAACCAATTAAAAAGGCCTGTATTAGGGTCATAGAATCCAGAAAGAGGAAGATTAACAAGAATACATCCAATACCAATTGGTAAAAGCAAAAGTGGTTCAAATTTCTTTGCAATTGCAAGGTAAATTAGAACCAAGCCGATGATTATCATAATTATATTACCTAAAGTAAGGTTTATTAATCCTGTTGAATAAAAAATCTGTTTAAAAAATTCTGCTACATCCATATTTAGCTCCCAGTTTCTAAGATTAATAAAGTTTCTCCAACCTCAACAACATCTCCTGGTGAGACTTTTATCTCTTTTACAATTCCATCAACAGGAGAGTATATTTCATTTTCCATTTTCATAGCTTCAATCACAACAATTAAATCTCTTTCTTTTACCTTATTACCTTCCTTAACATTTACTGACACAATCTTTCCTGGAAGCGGAGCAGTTACAGGATACCCACCTGGAGGAACTTCTACTTCCTTCTTTTGTGGTGTAGGTTTAGGGGTTGGTGGTGGAGGTGGTGTAACAGGGACTTCTTCTTTAACTTCACCTACTTTTTTTACAACATCTTCCTTCTTTGCTCCCTCTTTTGTTACCTCTTCAACCTCCACTTCAAATGTTTCACCATCAACAGTTACTCTAAACTTTTTAGCCATTTTTCCACCTCTTTTCTTTTATCTTATTTGACACACTTTCACTCTTAATCGCTTTAATGTTCCAAAGATTCACAACATTACTCTCATTTAATTTAAAAAATCTTTTCTCACTCTCCATATAATATGCAATAGTAGATGAGATAATACTCATCTTTTTAAGTTCATCTCTTCTGCTTACAGGTATTGTAGCTTTTTCTCCTACTATTTTAGTTGCTGGTTTAGCAAGTTGGGTCTTTTCTGGATGATAAAATATAACTTTAAATAATCTGAGCACAAAGTAAAGAATAAGGAGTACTATAAAGACTACTCCCATTGATAATAGACTAAATATTACAAGTTCTGATAA
>JAAYUH010000095.1 GCA_012517755.1 bacterium
TATTTTTCGGAACTCCTTATCTGGCGTTTTTTAACATCTGAAACTTTTTCCCCAATTTCACTCACAGAATTCGTTTTTGCAATAAGATTCAACCAGTCAGTTTTGCTAAAACCGAGTTGATTTAGTAGATTCTCCTCCTTTACACTGATTCTGTTTAATGGTCTGAATTCCGTAAAAACTGCGGAACTAAGAAAATTCCTAAGCTGTATATCATTAGTTCTCAACTGAAGAAAATTCTCTTCAAGAAGTAATAACCTGAAGTTGAGCATTTTTCTGAATATAAAGCCTGACATCCATAGAGTCCCTTCCTTATCAAATAAAAATTCCGGCTGATATAAACCGGAATTCTCAATAGCTTTTAAGAGTGCAGGATTGCTGAATGCTGTATTAAAAAACTGAATATTCACTTTTCCATTTTCGGTATTGGATTAGAAAATATTTAGCGATGTTTTTGGCGCTTTGAAAAAAGTACTCCTTTAACCAGAGTATCGGGTTATCATTCCATCTCTGTGGGTGAAAAGTGATCATCATTTTTTCAGAAAGATTTTCTGCATTTAAGGCATTTATTACATCATTTGTAGAATGAAAAATCCATCCTTTTTTAATCCATGAATCTTGTTGCGACATTTTATCCCGAACACTCACCTTCCACCCATCCCATCTACACCCGGTGTCCGTTAAATACAAAACTTCATTAAAGTTTACATCAAAATATGGCTCTCCAATGATTCCCAATTCCAGATAGTCATATTTATCCCAGATGGCTTTATTATCAAATGGACTTTTAGGGCTTCCATGCATGCAAATTGTGCTTACAGGGACAAGCTTTCATAGTTTCTCTGAATTTTCACAAATATCTGAAAACCAAATAGATTAGGAATAGTAATTTTCTCATAAAATCGCAAGTAAATTTCTTTGAAACAACATATCTATTGTTCAAGCAATGGATTTAGATCCTTAACGACTTTTGCAGGAACACCTGCAACTAAAGTACGCGCAGGTACATCTTTTGTTACAACTGAACCAGTTGCAATTACTGACTCGTCACCAATAGTCACCCCAGGAGCAATAATAACACCTGGCATAATCCATACTCCTTTGCCAATTTTTGTTGGCATTACTTGCCGTGGATAAATTCTCTTTAATATTGTTTCGGAAGGAATATTAGCATGAGCAGATATTATAGTCCTATCACCAATGGATGTATTGTCTCCAATTGAAATTTGATCTGTAAACACCCTGTCAAATATTACTTCATGACCGATATAAACACCCTTACCAATCTTTACTCCTCTCCATCTATGTATAGCTGTTCTCCATGACTTAATGAAGGTAAAGAAAGCGATTTTGTCTAATATAAAACGTAATACGAATTTAAAACCATATTTAACTGTTCCAAGCGGAGTATTCATGTTGTAAAATTCAAGGACTTCTTTTGCTGGCATAATTATTTTATTTTGATTAATTTATAGTACAAATTACAGCTAACAAATTGATATTGTTTTTTTTGAAAGAAAAAGAGTTCCTTCTCTAAAATCGGAATTGCATCTTTTCCTAAGTTTTTGACTTTTAATCTATGACGTAATACATCCCCTATTAAATAAGAGAAATAATTTGATCCTCTTCGCTGAATATGCTGACCATCTCTTTCCTCATTGACAAATTCATTGGGGTGTGTTAAAAAAACGAAGGGACGACCATTTAATTTGGTCTCTAAATGAAGTAGATTACGTGTCATTCTATTTAAAACAGGAGCTATGCGCATAAAAGTACCAATATAAGGAAAGATAAAAGCAGAAATTGGAATCTCTAATAAAGGCGAATCCCCCTTTTTGAAAATATTATTTATATCAGTAAAATAAGGTAAACGAGGCGCTGTTAACCAGTGTAATTTTTTCAGAGTTCCAAATGACATAAACATATCAATCCGTTGAGAGGATATTGAAGAATCTATTTTGAACCCTGTTTCAATTAATGCTCTTGCTGTATTTTGATTAACCCTGGCTGCAGGAGCACGGAATGAAATAATCTGTTCACCAATAATGTCTTCTAAAATGGATTTTGACCTGTATAAGTGTTCCTTTTGCTGATCAAAAGATAATACATCGAAAGCTTGATTCACTTCATGAGAATAACCATGGCAGCCAATTTCATGTCCTTTAGCATAAGCCATTTTAACTACTTCAGGGACTAACTCAGCAATTTTACCTGTATAAAAAAATGTAGCTTTAACATTAAACTTCTCATATAAATCCAATAGACGAGGCATACCTTGTTTAAAAACAAACTGGGCAGTTAAAGGATCTAAACGATGATTTAGGAGGGAGGTACATTCAACATCGTTGGTAATAAGGCAATATTTATTCATTTGATTAACTGCTAACTTTTTTTGTAAAATAGTACATAAGATTTCTTAGTGGTGGAAAATTATTTAAAACTAATTTTAACGGATTTCGAATTCTTTCCCTGACTTCCAACCATAACCATTCAGAAATATTATTAGTCCATAGCGTATGAGATTGTATTATTGCTTGATTTGGAAAATCATTATTTCTTAGTGAACGAATTATATCTTTTGTAGAATGAAAACTTAAATTAAAATCTCCTTTAACTGTATCACGAATACTATATTTACCAGCATCCCATCTACGAGCAGTATCCGTAATGTAAAAAACTTTAGAAAAATCAACAGATAAATAAGGTTCAGCAATCAAATTAAATTCCTCAAGAGAATGATGCTCCCAAATTTTTCTGTTATCAATGCCTGAAAAAGAGCTTCCATGCATACAAACTGTAGATACAGGATAATATGATCTAAAGTACAAAAGGTTATTTCGAAAAGAAATTGCAGCTTTTTCAACATTCCCATTATTCAAGCTTAAATCTTCGTAGTGATACCCTATTTCATGTCCTAAATCAACAATTTTATTTATAATATCAGGATTATTACTTATTTTAACAATACGGAAATAATAAGTACTGTTGATTCCCATGTAGGACTCAAGTTCAGCCATTTTTAAGGCATTATAAGGGCGTTCATCTACATCATGCCTTAATACAACCACTTTTTCTTTTGGGTTTTTAATGAAATCCTCAAAGGTCTGAAATGCATAACCGGAATCTTTGATTGCTTGGAGAAGTGATTTATAGGTTTTAAGGGTAAAGTCCATTATTTAAAA
>JAAYUH010000096.1 GCA_012517755.1 bacterium
GTGGAATATCAAGAATTCTATTTGTGAATTTCTCCCAAGGGAAGTTTTTACCAGGGCATTGAGTTATAATTAAATCTTTATGCTTTAAAATTTCTTCAATTGAAATATCATACTTTTTCATCAAATCTTTCACTAAGTTAACACCAGATAATAATTGATTATCATTCATCTCTTCAACCTCAAAATTTCCAATAAAACAAACTGCAATACTTCGATAGTTATAAAAATCATCACCTGCATGAATACAAAAAGAGTTTTTGTCTTGACCATTAAAAATATCACCTTTTTTACCTATACCATAATGATATGGTGCTGTAACCCAAGGATATTTTTTACTCCAATTTTTCTGATAATTCTTACAAATAGCCTTCCACTGCTTTTCACCTTTTAAATCATTTTCACTATTTAAAACACCTGAATGATGAATAACGATATATTTATGTTCAATCAAATTTCTATTAACCATTTTTTAAACCACCATTAACAAAACCATTTTTTATACCACCACTAAGAGATTCATTTTTTAAACCACCACTAACAGATCCATTTTTTATACCACCATTAACAGATCCATTTTTTATACTTCCTTTAATAGATTTTAAAAAAGATGCAAAATACCATACCTTCTCCTGATTTACCTTTTTTCTCATCTCTTTGAACCTCCTTTTAATTCAATTAAATAATTAATTTTTCTTAATCTATCAAATGCTCTTGGATACTCCTCTTTTAATTTCTTCTCATTTAAATTTGAACTTATTATTGTTGGCAGTTTAAATCTATAACGATGGTCAATTAAATAATCAAAATAACTTTTATTCCAATCACTCTTTACCTCAACTCCTAAATCATCTATGAATAAAAATCTTTTATTAAGAATATTTTCATCTTGCCTATCAAAAAATTTATATGAATGGCTATAATGAAAACTAATATGCCTCTTGAATATCTCTTGAACAATTAAAAAAATAATGCTTGTTTTACCTGTACCAAGTGAACCTATGATTGTTAATCCCTTACCATTTATAGAAAATTTTTGAATGTTTGATAGATACATCTCTATCTTTTTTCTTGCCTGTTCTTCAACTTCTTGTAAATTAGGTAAAATATCTTTTCCAAAGTTATCATTTATAAACTCTCTATAAAGAAAGCAATTGTTTTCACCATATTTTTCACAGTTAAGAGAAAAGCCTTCAACCTCAAACTCACCATTAAAACAACTCTTACATCTTTCAGGAATATCTGGAATCTCTATTTTTCCTTTTTTCTCTCTTATATCTTTTATTATGCTGTCAATGGTATCTTTTATCTCATCCATCTTTAAACTCCTGAATAACCAAAGAATGCTCTGTCTGCCTCATCACCAGTTAAACCATTAAAACTACACTCAACAACCATTGGACTATCTGTGTTCTTAATAAACCCGTCATCTTTCTCTTTTCTTTTTTCAAATAATTTTGGAATCACTTTTCTTTCTCTCCATTTTAAATTCATTCTTTCACAAACCTTATATAGATATTGAATTCTTGGAACCTCACCTTTCTTTTCTCTTATAACTTTAAGTAAAATTGATTCAAATTGTCTTGGAGTTGAAAAAGTAAGAATTCCTTTTAGATAGTTAAGTTCATTCTTGCTTATTTTTCCA
>JAAYUH010000097.1 GCA_012517755.1 bacterium
AACATCCCATTTAACACCTCCTTATCCTCCCTAATTTTCTATTCTGTCAAATTTTTTTATTTTTGACTTAATAAAAAATTTAGAAAGTATTTATAAAATAAATTATATACTTTATAAGATAAAAAATAAATAAAAATGTTTCATTTTAAAAAATTATTCACTTGGATAAGTTATCTTCACCTCTTTGAGGTTTGGATCCCAGTCAACCTTACATCCAAGATTTTCAGCTATGAATCTAATTGGTAACATAGTTCTACCTGGAGGAATTACAATTGGTTTTACATTTGGATTACCTGGATCAATCAATTTATATTCACCATTTACAGTTGCAAGATTTTTACCAATCCATAGTTCTATTACTGTATCTTTGAATCTTATTGTAACTTTTTGTTCTATAGCTTCCCATTCAACAGTTGCACCTAATGCTTCAGCTACATATCTAATTGGAAGAAGTGTTCTTCCTTCTAAGATAATTGGAGCAACATCCATTGTTTTCATCTTATCATTTAAGTAGTAGGTTGTATTACCTATATAGAATCTTAGGATGATTGTTTTCTCTTTTGGAGGCAACTCACCACCAAACTCATAAGCCCCAATATCAACACCACTTCCAAAAGGTCTTTGTCTTCCTTCAAGATCAATCTTAGGAGCCCCCGAAGATTTTCCTTTATCAATTGCTGGACTATTCTGTTTTAAATGAAAATTACCGTCTGGTCCCCATTTTGGATTTATAAATTCTGGATTTCCATAAAAATTATTTTTTCCAAATGAACTTAAATTCTTCTCTGAAATCAAATTATCTCCATATTCAATCTGAATACCATTATCATCTTCTCTATTGAAAAATAGATTATTTTCAAGGGTAAGTTTTACTTTTTCTCTAATAAATGCTCTACTTAATCCAGCAATGATATTATTTCTTAAGGTTAAATTGATTGGAACATTTGAGTTATCATATTGAACTGTCATTGAATAGTGTTTGTTTGCTCTATTTTCATCATCAAAGAATGTTGAGTTAATTATTTCAAAATCTCCATTCATGTTTTCTGTTTCAATAACAAGAAGACACCAAGGAGTTTCTTCACTTTTTTCCATAAAACCTGTTCCAAAAACAAGAGTATTTTCAACCTTTGAACCTCCGCCCCATAATTTCACACCATCTCCAAAATTATTTGCAACAGTGCACTTATGTATATAAGTATTTTTAGATTTTGAATCTATTCCATCCCCAAAATTGAATCTTGAAATTGTATTTTTTATTTCAACAGGACCCTCTGAATTTTCAAAACCTATTCCATCTGGTCTATCCCAATCAGATTTCTTCTCTTTTCCATTTGAATATAGACCTGCATATTCAAAAATACAACTTGAAATCAAAACATTTTCCCAGCCTCTTCCACCTTCTGCACTTGGGGCACTTATTGCAGCAGCACCTGTATGATGAATATGAAGATTTTCAACTTGAATATTTTTTATATTACCACAGAAATTTATACCTGTTTCTTCTGTGTGATGAATTATTAAATCTTTTAAAACTATGTTTGAGATTTTTCCTTCAACTGCTCCAGTTGAACCTCCTGCCTCAATTCCTTCTCTTAATCCACCAGAATATGGAGAATCAATCATAGATGAAATCTCAAGATTTTCAATTCTTATATAACTCTTTCCACTTATATCTATAACAGATAAAACTCCATTTTTGCCCTTAATTTTTGGTTTTGCACCATCTTCACCTTTTATTGTTATCCATTTATTCTCAGCACCTGATAGTGGAGTTATCATATCTTCATAGTATTCTGATACAATATATTCTCCATTTAAAATTATAAGTGTATCTCCGGGTTTTAGTTTTTTAGAGGCAAAACCAACTGTTTTCCAAGGTTTTTCTCTTGTCCCTGAATTATTATCATTTCCAGAATTTGAAACATAATAAATATTTCCAGTTTGAGGAATTGAAGTTTTATACCCTTCACCAGATAAAA
Organism: bacterium; assembly: GCA_012517755.1. Classification (GTDB taxonomy): domain Bacteria; phylum Caldisericota; class Caldisericia; order B22-G15; family B22-G15; genus JAAYUH01. The sequence goes on from JAAYUH010000097.1 coordinate 1,983, forward strand.
GTATTTCTATTTTTGGTTCACTCTCTTTTAATAATTTTGCTTCCTTTAAGCCCTCACTTTTAGGCTTGAAAACAACTTCTAATGTACATAATTCACTCTTTTTTAACACCTTATCCTTACAGAAATTATTCTGAATTAAAAATTCATCATAGTTTGTTCCAGATATTTTTAAATCAGAAATTTTTATATCACTATCACCACTATTTTTCATTGTAATAGAAACTGAAGATGAGGTTTTTCCAATTTCAACTCTACCAAAATTTGCACTTTTTGGTGAAAAATCAATTGCAGTTTTAGGAGTTACAACTTCACCACTTTTCCATCTATTATATGCAATATTTAATAACTGAATATATTCATAAGTTGCTTTTTTGTGACCCTCTGGATTTGGGTGATTGTCATCAGGGATATTATCACCATCTGTATCTGAACCATAAGCAAGACAATCATTTTTAAAATTGATTGTGTGTTCTATTTTTCCTTCTCTATATCTATGATGATTTCCGGTTGATGAGTTTAAATCATTTTTAAGATAATTACCTCCATTTGATGTCAATGTATTGTAATAATCAAAAACAAAAACATTATTGTATGGATAATTCTTTAATAAATCATTAACAAGATAGTTATTTATCCCTCTTAACAAACTTGCTAACTCTTTTCCAACACTAACTTCAAGAGATGGAGGGGTAGTGATTATAATAAATAACTTATCCTGTCTTATTTTGAAATAATCAAGTAAATCTCTGTATAAACCTTTAATATTACTCACTGTATAAGCCCAATCATCCATACACCCTCTACCATAAATAGGATTTTTTTCGCTTTTAGAAAGTGGCGGATCATCTGGATTTCCATAAATTACCTGAAGAGAAGAAAAACAGGATTTGAACATAACAACTTTAGCATCTCCTCCTATATCTGAAATCGTGTTTGGTTCTGTAGTATAAGTTGATTTATATAACGCATTGAGATAAACATCTCTATGAGGTCCAAGAAACCAATTATACCAATGTCCTGTATCTGTATGATAACCTATTGGATTTCCATCATTCACATCAAGGTCATTTGGTCCCCAATCATAATTTGTCTCAACAACATAATAGTTATTTCTGTTTAACTCTTTTCTTAAATCACCTCTATTCAACCAATCTTCACCTGTTGAATGATGAATAAAAACTAATTTAATTTTTTCAGTTGGTGGATTAGGATTTAAACCATCTTTAGTTTCTGATAGAATATCAGTTTTTAAAAAGAAAAAAGTTATTAAAATAATTATTATTATAATAAAATTTTTAAATTTTTTCATTTCACCACCCTTAAAATTTAATTTAATTGGCACCAGAGAATCAATATAATCTGGTGCCATATTTCTACACTTCTGGATAAGTTATCTTCACCTCTTTGAGGTTTGGATCCCAGTCAACCTTACATCCTAAGTTCTCAGCTATGAATCTTATAGGTAACATAGTTCTACCAGGAGGTATCACTATTGGTTTTACATTTGGGTTAGTTGGGTCTATTAGTTTATATTCACCATTTACAGTTGCAAGATTTTTACCAATCCATAGTTCTATTACTGTATCTTTGAATCTTATTGTAACTTTTTGTTCTATAGCTTCCCATTCAACAGTTGCACCTAATGCTTCAGCTACATATCTAA
>JAAYUH010000098.1 GCA_012517755.1 bacterium
AAGGGTTGAAAAAAATTTTTTTTATTACCATTATATTAATTTTATTATCAACTAACTTTGTTTTTGCAAAAGATGAAATAATTAGAAATTATAAATTTGATTCAAGTGAATTCAATTTAATCTTTGAAAATAATAAATTAATAGATATAAATAATGATATTTATGAAAAAGGTGAATTTGGTCTGCCTTATAAAAATATAAAAATTTTTTATGAATCAAATTTAGAGTTCATTGATTATGAAATAAAAGAAAATAAAAAGGAGATATTAATAAATATAAAAAGAGAACCTGAAACATTAACAAATACCTCTTATTATAGAACAGAAAAATTAATGGAAAACCTTCAATTTCTTGGAAACTTTAAAAAAGGGGGGAAGAACTTTATTTTATTCAAATATTATCCTGTAATTTTTTCTGAAAACTTTAGTCAAGGAGCTCTTCTTAAGAATTTTGAAATTATTGTTAGGTTTAAACCTGAATATTTCACATATAATTATGAAAATTCATCTCAAAATGAAACATATTTAATTATAGGAAAAAAAGAGATTGAAACTTCAATAAAATTTTTTACTGATTATAAAAAAAATAAGGGATTTAATGTTGTTTATAAGCCTCTCAATGATTTTTATGATAGTTTAAATTTAGGAATAAATTATAAAATAAGGTCTTTTTTAACTGAAAATTATCAGAAATTAAAAATAAAATACCTTTTATTAATCGGAGATGAAAAAGATATTCCTCCTTTTAAAGTTTTTACATATCCAACAGATGATTTTGTATATAGTGACTTCTTTTTTGGTGAGTTAACAAGCAACCTTGATTATGATAAAGATAAAAGAGAAGGCGAACCTGAAGATGATAAAATTGATTTTTATTCTGAAATAATGGTTGGAAGGATACCACCAAGTGATATTAATAAGGTTATTAATATATTGCAAAGAAGTATAGATTTTGAGAAATTTAATGATAAGAATAGGGTTTTATCAGCAGGTGCAATATGGAACTTTGAAGAGAATATTTTAATGCCATTAACAGATGGTGCTGAATCTTTAAAAATAATTTTTGATGAAACCTTTATAAAAAGTGGATTTTCAAATATTCTATTATCAGAAAAAGAGGGTGTAAAATTTTCAAATTTTGGTGATGATAAATTGGATTATGATAATTTTATAAAATATACTAATGAATATAAACCATCAGTTATATTGTGGCAAGGCCATGGTTATATTGATTCAACATTCAGAAAAATTTGGCTAAATGACTTAAATATGAATAACTACTTTGATGAAGGAGAAGATAAACAAATATTGTTTGTTGATAAAAATAGTTTATCTTCAATTAAAAATCAATATTCATCAATTGTATTTATGGGTTCATGCGATAATATGAAAGGTTACAGTAACAGTTTAGCAAGTGATTTTATAAATAATTATGGTGTTGGGGTTATTGCAGCAACAGATACCTCATGGTATGGAATAGAGTGGAATAGTTTAAATAGTGGATGGTTTCAAAGTATTATGTATGAATTTAGTGAATATCTTTCAAAAGGAGAAACAGTTTCATCTTCCCTATCTAAATCCAAGGAGTATTATTTCGAAAATTTTATGTACCCATCACAAAAATATGAAAGATATGCAAACATATATGTTTTCAATATTTTTGGAGATCCAGAAATCAGTTTAAAAATGGAGAAAAAATATATATCAACAAACAGTGTTACAGCAAAAACAAATGAAATTTTTAAAATAGATTTCAATCTTAATATTAAAGTTAATAATGCAAGAGGCTCGATAGAGTATGATCCAGAATATATTAAATTATTAAAAATGGATGGAAATGAAATAAATTATTCAATAGTTGTTGATGGTAAAATTATTTTTAAAGTAGATAATATAAAAAGTGATAAACTTTTTTCTATGATTTTCTTTGGAAAAAAGGAGGGAGAAATAAATATAAAATTAATAAATATAAATTTTAATAATGGTGAAATTATATTAGAAAATTTTGAATCAGATAAAATTTTTATTTTAAAAAGAAACTATCCAGTATGGGATATTAATCAAGATGGAATCTGTTATGTTGAAGATTTCATAGAATTTTCTAAAACATTTGGTTCATATTTTGGCAATGAAAATTATAATTCATTTTGTGATTTTAATATGGATGGAAAAATTGACGGATTAGATTTAATAGATTTTTCTATCCATTTTGGTGAAAACTACAAAGGAGGATAAATGGAAGAAATACTTAGAAAATTAAAATCAATTCAAGGAGTCATTGGAGTGATGATCGTTGAATCAGATGGGTTATTAATAAACTCAATTGTTGAATCTAATATTGATCCCGAAGCAATATCAGGTCTTTGTGCATCTGTATTTAGAAATTCAAGATCTATACTCAACACAACCAATTTAGGAGATCTCGAAATTGCCACACTTGAAGCTGATAATGGCACACTTTTTATAAAAAGGGTTGAAGAGGTTTTCTTAGCACTACTTACAAGAAAAGAGATTAATCTTGGTTTAATAAGGCTAACAATTAAAAATGCATCAAATGAATTATCAAATCTCCTATAAAAATCTTATTTTGGTGTCAGAAAGATTTCTGAAAAAGGTCATCCAAACCGTTATTCCTGCGGAAGCAGGAATTTATATTACCGATGGAAATACTGGATTCCCGTTCACACGAGAATGACAAAATGGAGGAGCTGGGTACCAGTTTAACCCGCTCCCCGTTTTCACAAGGACAGGTTTCACAAGGACGAGAATGACAAAATGGAGGGGCTGGGTACCAGTTTTACCCGCTCCCCGTTTTCACGGGGACAGGTTTCACGAGGACGAGAATGACAAAATAGAGGGTTTTTCATTAATCTCGTGAGATATTAAATTACATAATTTTTTACATAAGGAGGTAAATTTTATGACAAATGATAAAGAAATAAGAGCGCCGAGAGGGAGTGAGTTACATACAAAGGGTTGGGGTCAAGAAGCTGCTTTAAGGATGCTTATGAACAATCT
>JAAYUH010000099.1 GCA_012517755.1 bacterium
ATCCTCAACCTGAGTATCAGTTGCAGAAACCTTTAGATAGTTTTGAGTTTCACTTCTTGTGTCACCCTCTGTTCCAAAAAGGATTCTTATTGAATGTGCTTCATTGATTAATGGCATTTACTTCACCTCCTCTCTAATAAAAATAGTTTTCCAAAATAGGTTGTATGCTATTTGTGAGATTATGAAGATTTGAATGAAGGTGTTGAAGAAATTTTCAAGTGATAAACAGAATAAACCCTGTAGATAGGTAGAAAGAAAACCAATGAGAAGTGAGGTAATTATTGCTAATATTGTTTTAATCTCTCTACTGAAATTTTTGTTTATAATGTAGTTAACCAACACTGGCATAAAGAAGCCAAGAAAACAATTTAACCATTCTGGATTAATCAAAATAACTCACTCCCTTAATTAAATATTCTGGGTTAAACAATAAATCTCACTCCTTTTATTAAATATTGAGGATTACTAAGATTTTTCATCTTATTATTTATTCTGTAGTGGAAATTACTTTTTAGAGGCAATAACCACCACAAATTCTTTAACCATTTTAAATTAATCAAAACATCTCACTCCTTTTATTAAATATTTTGGGTTACTAAAAATAATTAATTCTTTAATTGACCATTTAAGTCCATTCAAAACAACTCACTCCTTTAATTAATGATTTCACTGAAATTACAATATCTCATCCTTTCATTTAACCAATCACACTTACCCACAAATCTCACCTCTTAATCACTTTTAAGGCTGGTATCTTTTTTTGATGTGGCCAAATCTTCTTTTAATTTCTTAACTTGATATTCAAGAATCCTAACTCTATTCTCAAGAGCAGAGTTGAGCATCTCATAACTTTTTAATAGTTTTTCAATTGCTTCAAATCTTTTTTCATTCTCCATAGTTTCACCTTCCTTTAAAATATTGTTTTGTTTAAAAAAATTAAAAAACAAATTCTTCACCTTCCTTTAAAATAATCTTTTGCTTCGAGAAGAGTTTTAAAACTCTTAATCTCTTGACCTTTAAAAACTACGAACTCATTTTTTGCCTCATCCTTTGCAATAAAATTTTCATCATCTTTCAACTCAACAACCTTTAAACTCCTTAGGTTCAAAAGAATCCCCTCCTTTCAATGGAAAAAATAAAATAATAAAAAGGGGCTGACCCCAAATTAACATAAAATGTTAAATTTAGGCCTGACCCCAAATTAACATCTTCTTCAAATAAACTTTTAATCTTCATTATCTTTTCCTGCTCTATCTATCATATGCATCGCTTCACCTTTATCAATCACCTTAAATCCTCTCTTTATAAAAAATACAATTAATAATGGAATTAGGTATGAAAGAACGATAATTAATATACTTTTAATAATTTCTAATCACCTCGATAATTTGAATCTCTTTTTTGGCGATGTAAAAGTTTCTAATTAATATATTTTTAATAATTCTTAATCACCTCATAAAAAATAATCTCTTTAATCTCCATTCTTAATAACCTCAATCTCTTTAATATTTTTTGCTGGAATATAAGAAGTGCCTCCACCTTTTAACCAAAATCTTAAATCTCCATTTGAAAAAATATCTCTGATGTAACCCTCTATAACTTCATTATCAAATTTTGTTATCCTTACAACCTTATTATTGAATTTCTTAACCTCTTTAATCTCCATTCTTAATCACCTCTTATTGTTTTATAAAAGTTTTTTAAGATAGTAAGAAAATTTCCAAAATCAACTAATTCCTCTGGGCTGTGAAGACTTTTTATCCAACCTAACTTATATGCATATTCAATTGAATCATATTTGTATTGAGGAATATCAACTATTCTATTTGAGAATCTTTCCCATGGGAAGTTTTTTCCAGGACAATCTGTAGAAACTATCTCTTTGTGTCTTAAAACTCTTTCAAAAGGAATTTTATATTTTTTCATTAAATCCTTAACCAAATCTATTCCAGAATTTAACTGATTGTCATTCATAGTTTCAATGTTAAAATTCCCAAGAAAACAAACTGCTAAACTTCTAAAGTTGTAATAATCATCGCCTGCATGAATACAAAAAAAATCTTCATCTTGACCTTTAAAAATATTTCCCTTCTTTCCTATTCCAAAATGGTATGGAGAGATGCTCCATGGAAATTTTTTACTGAACTCTTTCTTGTGGTTTTTCAATATTGACTTCCATTGATTTATGCTTGTAGGATCCTTTTCACTATTTAAAACAGCAGAATGGTGAATCACAATAAAATTCACCTCAATCAAATTTTTAGAAATCATTCTTTGTTTTTGACCTCCTTGAAGTTCCTTCCAAATTTATTTTTATGTTCCTATTAGACAACCTATCCATTGCTCTTGGATATCTTTCCCTCAGTTCCCTTTCACTCAAATTTGAAGTAATAATTGTTGGAAGCATAAACCTATACCTTAAATCAACAACATAATTGATAAAAGAGGAGTTTTTTTCGTTTAAATATTCAGAGCCTAAATCATCAATAAAAAGAAAAGAAAAAGAGTTGAAATTTATGTTTTCAATCTGTGAATCTAAAAAACTTTTTATGTGAAAATACCTAAAAGAGTATCTTTCCTTAAATAATTTTTGAATTATGAGGACAATTATACTTGTTTTTCCTACACCAATAGTTCCGAGAATATTTAAACCTTTACCACCTCTAACCATCTTTTTTATATTCGTAAGATATGACAAAAGGACTATCCTTGCTTTATCTTCAACCTTATCAATTGAACTATTTAAAAATATTTTTCCTATATTATCTTTAATCTCTTCTCTAAAAATTGGGCAATTAAATTCACCATAGGACTCACAAATAAAAGGAAGTTCCTGAATTAAAAATTCACCATCATTACAGGATGTACATCTAAAAGGAATTCCTGGTATCTCTTTTATATTCTCTCTTCTTTTCCTTATATCTTCCATTATTTCGTTTATTATGTTTTTAATCTCATCCATTTAAAACACCAGCAAAATTTTCCTTTTTAAAATCATCTCCAAAAAAAGCTTTTAAGGCATCTTCACCAGTTAAACCTAAATAGGAAAAGGTTGAAGTTAACCCTTTATCAATAGAATTTTCAGAGTTTAACTCTTTATCAATAGAATTTTTATAAGTTTTGAATTTATTAAAAGCTTTTGCTTTTTCAAATAATTTTGGTATCACTTTTCTTTCTCTCCATTTTAAATTCATTCTTTCACACACCTTATATAGATATTGAATTCTTGGAACCTCACCTTTCTTTTCTCTTATAACTTTAAGTAAAATTGATTCAAATTGTCTTGGAGTTGAAAAAGTAAGAATTCCTTTTAGATAGTTAAGTTCATTCTTGCTTATTTTTCCA
>JAAYUH010000100.1 GCA_012517755.1 bacterium
AAAAGGATCAGTTAAACCAAGAGAAATTGAGCCTGATTTAATATATGAAAGTGTTCTTGTTAATAAATTAATTAATAAGATTATGTTAAGTGGTCAAAAAGAAAAGGCAAGAAAGATTGTTTATAATGCCTTAAAAATAGTTGAAGAAAAAACTGGCAAAAAAGGAGATGTAGCTTTATTAGAGGTTCTTGAAAAAGCAAGGCCACTTGTGGAATTAAAACCAAGAAGAGTCGGTGGAGCAACCTATCAAATTCCTGTTGAGGTTGAACCTCAGAGAGGAATTAAAATCGCTCTTAAATGGCTTGTTAAATATTCAAGAGATAGAGGCGAGAAGGCTATGGTTGAAAGACTCTCTAAAGAGATGCTTGATATACTTTCTGATCAAGGTGCAACAATGAAAAAAAGAGACGAAACCCACAAGATGGCTGAAGCTAATAGAGCCTTTGCACACTTTAGATGGTAACGGATAAATATGAATATGATATTGAAAAAATTAGAAATATTGGTTTTATAGCGCACATAGATGCTGGTAAAACAACAACCACTGAAAGAGTTTTATATTACACTGGTAAAATTCATAGGCTTGGTAATGTTGATGAAGGTACAACAACTATGGACTATATGATTCAAGAAAAAGAGAGAGGAATTACAATTAATTCTGCAGTAACAACTTGTTTTTGGAAAGATTTTATTATTAATATTATAGACACACCAGGCCATGTGGATTTCACAGCAGAGGTAGAGAGATCTTTAAGAGTCCTTGACGGGGTTATCGTTATCCTCGAAGGAGTTACAGGTGTTCAACCTCAAACTGAAACTGTATGGAGACAAGCATCAAAATATAAAGTTCCAAGAATTATTTTTGTTAATAAGATGGATAGAACAGGTGCAAATTTTAAAAGAGTAGTAGATTCTATTAAAGAAAAATTAAATATAAATCCTCTTCTAATACAACTTCCACTTGGAGAAGAAGAAAACTTTGAGGGTGTAATAGATCTTATTGAGATGAAAGAATATCTTTGGAAAAAAGGAAAAATTGAGGAAGAGTATACAGTGAGTGATGCAAAACCTAATACATTTATAAATGAATATAAAAATGAATTGATTGAAAGAGTTTGTGAATCAGATGATTTACTGCTTGAAAAATATCTCGATGGAAAAAAAATAGAAAGTGAAGAATTAAAAAAAGCAATAAGAAATGGTACTAACAGAGGTTATTTTTACCCATTAACTTTTGGAAGTTCTCTTAAAAATAAAGGTATACAACCTCTTCTTGATTCTATAGTTGATTTTTTACCTTCACCACTTGATGTACCTCCCGTAAAAGGTTTAAATCCTGAAAACAATACTGAAGTGTTTAGAAAACCATCTGTTGATGAACCCTTATCTGCTTTGATTTTTAAAGTTCAAAATGATCCATATATAGGTCAACTTCATTATATAAGAATATACTCTGGTAAAATAAATTCAGGTTCTTATGTTTATAATTCAAATTTAAAAAGAAAAGAGAGAGTCTCGAGAATTTTAAGACTTCATGCAAATAAGAGAGAAGATATAAAAGAGTTAAAAGCAGGCGAATTGGGTGGAATAGTAGGTTTAAAGGATAGTTCAACAGGTGATACAATTTGTGATGAAAATAATCCTATAATTTTAGAACAAATTGTTTTTCCTGAACCAGTTATATCAATTGCAATAGAGCCAAAAACTGAATCAGAACAGGATAAACTTTCACTTGCTTTAAGAAAATTTGTTCTTGAGGATCCGACTTTTAAATTAAAATTTGATGAAGAAACAGGTCAAACAATTATTTCAGGTATGGGAGAGTTACATCTTGAAATTATCGTTGATAGATTAACAAGGGAGTTTGGTATTTCTGCAAGAGTTGGTAAACCTGAAGTTAACTACAGAGAAACCATTACTAAAGAGGTGATAGAAGAAGGAAAATATATAAAACAGAGCGGCGGAAAAGGCCTTTATGGACATGTTGTATTAAAAATTTATCCTGTAAAAGATAAAAAGTTCGTTTTCATAAATAAAATAAAAGGAGGATCTATACCTAATGAGTTTATTCCAGCAGTGGAAGAGGGTATTAAGAGTTCTCTTGAGACAGGTATTGTGCTCGGATATCCTGCAATTAATATTGGAGTTGAACTCATAGATGGTTCTTACCATCCTGTTGATTCGTCAGAGATAGCCTATAGAATAGCTGCATCTAAAGCATTTAAGGATGGTACAAAAAAAGCAAATCCTATTCTATTAGAACCTGTTATGGAAGTTGAAATAATAACTCCAGAAGAGTACCTTGGAGATATTTTACAAGGGATTTCGTTAAGAAGAGGAAAAATCAACAACATTGAATTAGAAGCAAACTTAAGAATAATAATTGCTCACATACCATTAGCAGAGCTATTTGGTTATGCAACTGAATTAAGATCATTAAGTCAAGGTAGAGCAAGTTATAATATGCAATTTAGTTCATATGAAGTTGTTCCCCAAACAGTTTATGAAAAAATTGTAAAAAGAGTTAGGGGAATGGACACAGTATTTTAAGGAGGTAAAAGAATATGGCTAAAGAAAAATTTGAGAGAACTAAACCCCATTTAAATGTAGGAACCATAGGTCACATAGACCATGGTAAAACAACACTAACCTCTGCAATAACAAAAGTTCTATCAACCTTAGGTAAAACTCAATATAAAGATTTC
>JAAYUH010000101.1 GCA_012517755.1 bacterium
AGTTGCATCTTACTATTAACGTTAAAAACTCTGCTTCAGATATAGCCCAATCTAATTTAAAAGTTCCGTCTGGAAAACCTTTAACGATATTTTTTTCTATGAGATAATTAAGAGATGAAATATATTCATCAGGTATATTTTCTTGAAATTTTAATCCTAATGGAATTATAAGTAAAATTAGTAAAATCGTTAACAACTTCTTCATCTTTTAAATTTTAACATATTTATAAAATTCAACTTTTTAGAATAAACATCACAATTAATATAAATCTTTTTTCAATACCAACTAATAAAATTCTACCCAAAAGAGCTAAATAGGAAACCATAATATTATATTATAATAATTGATATAATAAATTTAATAAAAATGAATTTAAATGAATTAAGGAAAAAACTTCAAGAAATTAAAAAAAGAGGTTTTATTGAATCATTAAGAAGTGGTTCTACTGGTATAGGATATACATTAGAAAAATTATTAGATTTAAATGAAAATAATTTACCAATTCCAGATTTAGGTGGAAGGGTTGAGATAAAAACGATTAGAAAAGATTCACAATCATTAATTACATTATTCACATTTAATAGAGGTGCTTGGCAAATAAGTCAAAGTGAAATAATAAAAACATATGGATATAAAGACGAAAAAGAAAGGTTGGCATTAAAAAATACTTTATTTTATAAAAAAGAAATTCCTCAAAATATAATGATAGAATTGGATGAAGTAAACAATTTGATTCAACTTGTTGATAAACAGACAAAAAAGGTTTTAGCTATATGGGATATTTATAATATTGTTGGAAAATTTATGAGTAAACTCGGTAGATTATTAGTGATTTTTGCTGATAGAAAATATCAAAATGATAAAGAATTTTTTTATTATAATGAAGGTTATATTCTTTCGAATCCAAGTTCAAGAAAATTCATAAAAGCATTTAAGGATTCATTAATTGGAATTGATTTGAGAATGCACTTAAAAGAGAATGGTTCAGTAAGAAATAGAGGAACTGGTTTTAGAATAAAGGAAAAAGATTTAATCGAATTATATGAAAATATTGTTGCTATTTTATAGGAGATTATAGATGGAAATTATCACAGAGAAGATAAGAGATGAGAGTTGGGATTTTAAAAAAGATAATACAAAAAAATATACTCAATGTTTTCATATATACCCTGCAATGATGATTCCTCAAGTAGCAGGAAGAATATTGGACGAATATGGAAAAGATGCAAAATTATTATTTGATCCATTTTGTGGTACAGGAACAACCTTGGTTGAAGCGAATTTAAGAGGAATAGATGCAATAGGGACAGATATAAATCCTTTAGCAAGATTGATAGCAAAAGTTAAAACAAAACTTATTCCAATAGAAATAATTGATAATTACTTAAATGAATTTAAAAATTTTGTCTTTTTAATAAAGTTTAGAAATCTAAAAACAGGACCTAAAATACCAAATTTTAAAAATATGGATTATTGGTTTAAAAAAGAGACAATATATTTTTTAGCAATTATTAAAGAATTTATTGAAAATATTGATAATATAGATGTAAAAGATTTTTTTAAAATAGCTTTCAGTGAGACAATCAGGGAAGTATCTTTAACAAAAAATGGTGAGTTTAAATTATGCAGAATATCAAAGGAAAAAATTGATAAATTTAATCCAGATGTTTTAGAAGTAATGATTCAAAAATTAGAAAGAAATAGAAAAGGAATGTTGGAATATCTGCAGATTAAAAAAAATAATTCTAAATCATCAATATATGATTTTAATTCAGTTCATCTGATACCGAGAAAGATTGCTCCAGAAAATAGTGTCGATATTGTAGTAACATCGCCACCATATGGTGATTCAAGAACAACTGTTGCATATGGTCAGTTTTCAAGATTTTCAAATCAATGGTTAGGGCTTGATGATAATAATGAAGTTGATAAAAATTCAATGGGTGGAGTTCGAAGAAAAGATTATGTAAAATTCGATTCTAAGATAATTAATGAAGTTGTAGAAAAAATTAGAAATTTAGATAAAGAAAGAGTTTATGATGTAATATCTTTTTATTTTGATTATGGAAAATCTATAAAGAATATATCCAAGGTTGTTAAAAAAGGAGCTATTGTTGCATTTGTTGTTGGAAATAGAAGGGTTAAGGGAATAACTATACCAAATGATGAAATTACAAAAGAGTTTTTTGAGAGAAATAATTTTATCCATTTAAAAACTATAATAAGAGATATACCGAATAAAAGAATGCCAAAAAGAAATAGTCCAACAAATATTCAGGGAGTAACTGATTCAACAATGAACTATGAATATATTGTTATTCTTAAAAAAATTTAATATTATGTTAAAGCTTGAAATAGATATATAAAAAATAAAACATATTTAGATCACTTAAAAATATGATAATGAATTATCTAATTTTTTATAAAATATTTCAGATGAACTTAAATTTTGGAAAAGATGGTATGGTTTATAAGAAATCTCTGAAAAAGTCACCCAAATATTCATTCCTGCGTAATTAGGAATCTATTTTTTATTGTACAATATCTTACTATTTAATATATAGTTAGTATTTTATTAAATTATTAAAATAATAATTAAAATTCATCATATAATAAAACATTTCTATTATAAAAATATTTTTATAATGATTGGCTGGCTCGTAAATCCTTTACCATATAATATGCATCTTCTCTATTGTCTGGATAATATCCCTTCTTTATCTTATCTATTTCAAATCCCAACTTTTTATATAGATTTATTGCTCTCTCATTTGAAACTCTCACCTCAAGGACACACAATCTACAATTTTCTTTTTTACCAATATCCAATATATAATTCATTAATTTTTCTCCAATTCCTCTTCTCCTAAAATCTGGATGAACAGCAACAGTTGTTATATGAATAAGATCAGAAAGAAACCAACTACCAATGTAACCTACTATAACATTATTTAACTCAGCAACAAAATATTTGCCAAATCTATTGTAATTCACCTCCCTAAAAAATTCATTTACACCCCATGGTTGACTGTATGACTTTTTATCAATATCAACAACAGCCAATATATCTTTATTTGTCATTGGTTTTATTTCTATTTCATCCATCAAATTTTCTTTTCTTTTTTCATCAATTGTTTTAATCTTCTTATTGCTTTTGATTCTATCTGTCTTATTCTCTCTCTTGTTACATTAAATTTAGCTCCGACCTCTTCAAGAGTATGTGGAACTTCTCCCCCTAATCCAAAACGAAGCTTTATTATCTCTCTTTCTCTTTCAGGTAAAAATTTTAAAAGTTCTAAAAGTTCTTCATTAGAGCAATTTTTAATTGTCTCTTCTTCTGGTGAGAGAATAGATTTATCTTCAACAAAATCTGCAAGTCTTGTATCTTCGTCGTCTCCGACTGGAGTTTCAAGAGAAATTGGAACCTGTGCGACTCTTTTAAAATCTTCTACTTTTTTAACAGAGATTCCCATCTCTTTTGCAATTTCTTCATATGTTGGCTCTCTACCAAGTTTTTGCATCAACTGTCTTGTTGTTTTTTTTAATTTGTTTATATTCTCGACCATATGAACAGGCACTCTTATTGTTCTTGATTGATCTGCAAGTGCTCTTGTTATTGCCTGTCTTATCCACCATGTAGCATAAGTAGAGAATCTCCATCCTTTTTTATAATCAAATTTTTCTGCTGCTTTTATAAGACCAAGGTTGCCCTCTTGAATTAAATCAAGAAAAAGTAAACCTTGACCAATATATTTTTTTGCAATACTAACAACGAGTCTTAAATTACTTTCAATCAATTTTTTTCTTGCTTTAGCTTTTTCCTCAGGAGTCCCTTCTCTCATTTTTTTAGCAAGTTCATACTCTTCCTCTTTTGTAAGTAGGGGTATCTTACTTATCTCAACAAGATATGAATTAACAGGATCAAGGGGCTCAAGTAACTCATCTTTAGCAAGTTCTATTCCCTCTTTAAATTTTTCTATCTCCTCTTTTCTTCTCTCCTCCTCAATCTCAATTTCTTTTTCATCCCCAAATATTACTCCATTCTCAATTAAAGATTCATACATATCATCTATTTCATCTAAAGACAAATCTTCTATTGAAGATAATGTCTCAAATATTTCATTATATGAGAGATTACCTATCTCTTTACCTTTTTCGATTAATCTCTCTATTTCACTATGTTTAAACTTATCTTGCAAACTTCACACCTCCTTATATAATAAGTTTTTTATATTCTTTTCAATCTCAATAAGTTTTAGTTGATAATAATCAACCATATCTTTTTCATTATTTTTTTCAGCTTTTTCTAAATTAATTAATAACTCTTTTTTAAGATTAAGTAAATAGGATATTTTAATTCTCTTTAAAGTATCATAAAAATTTTCTTTTGGGCCAAGATCTTTTTCAGTCAAACTTAGTTCTCTATATAAAGGGTCATTTATCAATAAATCTTCATTCCCTTTTGTTATTTTCATAAAAAGTTCTCTATATTTTTCAGTTATAAAATAATTTTCATCAATTTCATTTTTTATCTCTTCAAATAGTTCTGGATTTTTAATTATATATATCAAAAACTCTTTTTCGAGAATGTTCTCCTGCTCAAAAATCTCCTCTTTAATTTTTTTCTTTTTTTCTTTCATCTCATCTAATATAACAATTTCAGGGAATTTTGTTCTTTCAGAAATTTTTTTGATAAATTCAAATCTTTTTGCTGGGTCTTTTATTCTCTTTGCTATCTCCACTAAATCTTTTAAAAGTGGAACTAAAGTTTTGTCATTTTTATGTATCTTTTCAGCTTCATTCCATAAAAAAGAGATAACATCATCCGAGCTTGATATTAAGTTTAATAAATTATCTTTTCCATATTTTATAACATATTCGTCAGGGTCAAGGTTTTCTGGTAAAGATAATATTTTTATTTCAAAATTATATTTTTCTGCAATTTCAAGTGCCCTTTTTGTTCCTTCAATACCTCCTATATCTGGATCAAAAGAAATTATAACTCTATCAGAAAATCTTTTTAAAATTTTTGCTTGATCTTCAGTGAAAGAAGTTCCCATAGATGATACACAATTTTCTATGCCATTTTTAGAAAGAATAATAACATCCATATAACCTTCGACAAGTATAGCCTCTTTTGTTTTTAGAATCGCTTCTTTACCTTCATAAAGACCATAAAGAGTCTCACCCTTTTTGAAAAATTTTTCAGTGGAATTTATATATTTTGGCATTTCACCCTTCATTGCCCTTCCAGAAAATCCAACTATTTTACCTGAAACATTTCTAATTGGAAACATTATTCTTTCAACAAAATGTGAGTATGGAAAAATTCCTGTGTCTCTAATATCAATTCCTTCTTTTTTATTTTCATTTAAGAATTCTACAATTGATTTTGGTGCAAATCCTAATTTAAATTTTTCTATGCTCTTTAAATCAAGACCTCTTTCAAATAAATATGATAATATCTCTTTGTTTTCAATCAATTTTTTATTAAAATATTCTGTTAATTTTTCATGAATGTCAAAAACTTTTTTCTTATCCTCGCTATATTCAAATTGAGGAACTTCAACATTAGCCCATTTTGCAACAATTTCTACAGCTCTTTCAAAACTGACATTTTCAATCTTCATAATAAAATTATAGATATTTCCGCCTTCACCACAACCAAAACAGTGGAAAAGGCCTTTTTCTTTTGATATATTCAAAGAAGGATTTTTATCTGGATGAAATGGGCATAGTGCAACATAGTTTTTCCCTCTTTTTTTAATGGTTAGATATTGAGAAAGGTATTCAACAATATCAACTTTTTCTCTTAACTCTTCTGCAAATTGATAAAGGTTTCTTATATTTGCCATGGTTTTGGGATAAATGTTTCATTAAAATTTAACAGTAAAAATTCATCGCTCATTCCTGAAATGTAATCACAAACATATCTAACTCTAATTTGTAAAAAGGTTAGAGCATCTTCCCATGATTTATATGAAATTGGAAGTTCATATTTTTTCACAAAACTCAAAATTGATTCTGGATTCTCAACATAAAAATCAAAAAGATTAGACATCACCATCTCAATTCTTCTTATCTCTTGTCCTCTCAATTTTTTATTGTAATAAAGTTTTTCTTTTAAAAACAACAAAAAAATATCTATTAAATTCTCAATGTCCTCTGAGAACTCTATCTTTCCTCTTTTTAAAGAGTTATTTATCAAATCTTTAACCATTATATCTATTCTTTTTCCACTATCTTTACCTAAATTTTTAATAATCTCTTTTGGAATTTCGTGAGTTTTTATAACCCCTCCTCTTATTGCATCATCGAGGTCGTGATTCAAATAAGCGATTCTATCTGACAAAGCAACAACAATTCCTTCATAGGTAGAAATTTTATTCAAATCACTATTTTTTATCTCTTTTAATCCTTTTGAATGGTTCAAAATTCCATCTCTTACTTCCCAAGTTAAATTAAGACCTGTATTTTTTTTACTTCCATAACCTTCTTCTAAAAAATCAACAACCCTTAGGGATTGCTCATTATGTTTAAATCCACCAGAACTTACATACTCTTTATATTTTTTATTTAATATCTCTTCTCCAATATGACCAAAAGGAGGGTGCCCGAGATCATGACCTAAAGAAATAGCTTCTATCAAATCTTCATTTAATTTTAAAGCTCTTCCTATCACTCTTGCAATTTGAGAAACTTCAAGAACATGTGTTAATCTTGTTCTGTAATGATCTCCAAGAGGAAAAAAGAAAACCTGAGTTTTTTCTTTTAATCTTCTTAAAGATTTAGAATGAATAATTCTATCTCTATCTCTCTGGAAATCTGTTCTTATATTACATTTTTTCTCTTTATAAATTCTTCCTCTGCTCTTGCTCGAAAGAGTTGCAATGGAAGAGAGATTTTTCTCTTCAAGCTCCTCAACGACTATCCGAATAGGCTTCTTTTTTTGCAAATTTTTCCTCTACAACAGCTTGTGCTGCTGAAAGTTTTGCAATTGGAATCCTAAAAGGTGAACAGGAAACATAATCAAGTCCAGCTTTATGGAAAAATTTAACACTTGCTGGTTCACCACCATGTTCACCGCAAATTCCAACTTCAAGTTGAGAGTTTGATTCCTTCCCAAGCTTTGTTCCTATTTCAACAAGTTTTCCAACTCCTTCAATATCAAGCACCATAAATGGGTTTTCAGGAAGTATTTTTTTGTCAATATAGAAAGGCAAAAAGCTTGCTTCAACATCATCTCTACTGAAAGCATAAGTTGTTTGAGTTAAGTCATTTGTACCAAATGAGAAAAATTCAGCATATTTAGCAATCTTATCAGCACAGAGAGCTGCTCTGGGAACTTCAATCATGGTACCAACAAGATATTTAATTTCAATTCCCTCTCTTTTCATAGCTTCCTCTGCAACTTTATCTGTCATATCTTTAAGAATCTTAAGCTCATTTTCATGAGCAACAAGTGGGTGCATTATTTCAATGACAGGATTAAAACCTTTTCTTTTTAAATTTATTCCTGCCATTATTATTGCTTCTATCATTGCCTCATATATCTCTGGGTACACAATTCCAACTCTACATCCTCTCCAACCTATCATTGGATTATGTTCATACAATTCTTTAATTCTTTTTAAAATTTTCTCTCTTTTCTTAATCTCTTCTATATCACCATTATTTTCTTTTAAAGATTTAATCTCATCTTCAATCCTTTCTCTTTGAGGTAAAAATTCATGAAGAGGTGGATCGAGCAGTCTTATTGTAACTGGAAGGTTGTCCATAATTTCAATCATCTCTTCAAAATCTTTTTGAATCATAGGAACAATTTTTTTAAGATGAACTTCTCTCTCTTCTTTTGTTTTTGCCATTATCATATCTTGAACAATAGGTAATCTGTTGGGATCAAGAAACATCCTCTCAATTCTTAATAAACCTATTCCCTCTGCACCAAATTTCTTTGCTTTTTTTGCATCTTCTGGAGTATTTGCATTTGCTCTAACGCCAAGTTTTCTTATCTCATCTGCAAATTTAAGAAGTTTTTCAAGGTTACCACTTATTTCAGGTTCAATTAAAGGTGCTTTCCCTAAAATAACTCTACCTGTTCCTCCATCGATTGTTATATATTCATCTTTTGATATTTTTGTTCCATCAGGTGATACAAAAAATTCTCCATTCATATCAATCTTAATCTCTTCACATCCGACAATACATGGTTTTCCCATCCCCCTCGCTACTACAGCCGCATGGCTCGTCATCCCGCCTCTTGCTGTAAGGATTCCTTTTGCAGCAACCATTCCATGAATATCTTCAGGTGTTGTCTCTGGTCTTACAAGTAATATCTCATCACCATTATTTCCTCTTAAAGCTGCTTCATCTGTATCAAAAACAACTTTGCCATAAGCTGCACCAGGAGATGCTGGTAACCCTTTTGCAATAACTTTAACATTCGCTTTCGGATCTATCATTGGATGTAAAAGAAGTTCTACTTGATAAGGATTAACCCTCATAACTGCTTCTTCTTTACTTATAACTCCCTCTTCAAACATATCAACTGCAATTTTAACAGCAGCTATTGGGGTCCTTTGACCTGTTCTTGTCTGAAGCATAAAAAGTTTTCCCTTTTCTATTGTGAACTCAAAATCCTGAATATCTCTATAATGTTTTTCTAAAATATCTTTAATTCTTAATAACTCCTCATAAGCAGAAGGTATATCATTTTTAAGTTCTTCAATTGGTTTTGGAGTTCTTATTCCAGCAACAACATCTTCACCTTGTGCATTTAATAGATACTCTCCATATAATTTATTCT
Organism: bacterium; assembly: GCA_012517755.1. GTDB lineage: Bacteria > Caldisericota > Caldisericia > B22-G15 > B22-G15 > JAAYUH01. The sequence goes on from JAAYUH010000101.1 coordinate 8,808, forward strand.
CACCAGTTGCTGGATCTCTTGTGAAACCAACTCCTGTTCCAGAATCATATCCAGCGTTTCCAAAAACCATCATTTGAATATTAACTGCTGTTCCAAGATTTTCAGGTATTTTATAAATTCTTCTATATTCAATAGCTCTTTTGTTATTCCATGACTTAAAAACTGCTTCAATAGCCATCATCAACTGTTTATATGGATCTTGAGGAAAATTTTCACCAGTCTCTTTTTTATACAACTGTTTAAATTTATCTACAATTTCTTTTAATCCTCCAAATGGTATCTCTGCGTCACTTTTAACACCGAATCTTTCTTTTGTCTCTTCAAGTATCTCTTCAAAGTTTTTATGCTCAATACCCATAACTACATTACTAAACATTGTTATGAATCTTCTATAAGAGTCATATGCGAATCTTTTATCTTTAGTTAATTTACTCAAACCCTCAACTGTTAAATCATTAAGACCTAAATTCAAAATTGTATCCATCATTCCAGGCATTGAAACCGGAGCACCTGATCTTACAGATACAAGAAGGGGATTCTCACTTGATCCAAAAATCTTTTTGGTTTTTTCTTCAAGTTTTTTTAAATGTTCTAAGATCTCATCTTCTAAACTTGGTGGAAATTTCTCTCCAAATTTATAATATTCATTGCAAACTTCAGTTGTAATAGTAAAACCATAAGGGACAGGTAAACCAATTTTAGTCATTTCTGCAAGACCAGCACCTTTCCCTCCAAGAAGGGATTTCATCTCTTGTGAACCTTCTTCAAATTCATAAATTCTCTTTGAAGCCATCTTATACTCCTTTCTTATATTATGACTTTATAATTTCATCAAACGAACCAAAATTTTTCATAAGAATCAAAATATTTTTAATTAAATTCAATCTATTGTTTTTTATATTTTCATCTTTATCCATAACAAGAACATTATCAAAAAATTTATTTATTTTATTAACCAAATCAACCGATTTATTAAAGAAGATAGAAAAATCTAAAATCTTGTTTTTTTCTATATAATCTTTTATTGATAGGTATTCTTCATACAAATTTTTCTCTTCATCTTTTATGAAAAGAGCTTTTCTTATTTCTGAAACTTCCTTATAATCTTTAGCAATATTGAAAATTCTTTTGTAAGCTTTTACGAATTCAATAAAATTTGATTCGTCATAAATTTCTTTTATATATTTTGCATTCTTATAAGAATAATATGGAATAATGTCGCTCAAATTTAATACACAATTTATTATATCATATTGAACCTCATTTTCCTCAAATATTAATTTGAATCTTCCCTTTATGAAATTTATAAGATTATCAACATTGAAACCCTTTTTCAAATCATCTGGATAAGTATTTATAGAGTATTCTATTAAACTTTTTAAAGACAGCCTATTTTCAAATGAAATTAAAAGTTCTAAAAGAGTGAATGATATTCTTCTTAAACCAACTGGGTCTTCTTTTGATGTTGGTTCCAAATTTGATATAAAAGAACCAACAAGAGTGTCAACTCTATCAGCAATCCCAAGAATTTTTGACAGATAATTATTCGGCAACTTATCGCTTCTTTTTCTTGGAAAGATAAACTCTCCTATTATATCACCAACAACTCTCTCTTCTTTTGAGATAGATGATAATATTTTACCAATAATTCCATGAAGTTCTGGATATTCTTGAACAGTTAGAGTAGTTAAATCTGTATATGAAAGTAAAGCAGCTCTATCAAGAACAATTCTCTCCTCTTCACTTATTTTAATATCATTGTATATCTTTGATAGTAATTTTATTATTCTTAATGTTTTATCATAATAAGTGCCAAGGCTTTTTTCAAAAACAATTTTTTTTAAACTGTCTATTCTATCTTTTAAATTTATCTCTTTATCTTTGTTATAGAAAAAGATGGCATCATCTATTTTTGCTTTAATTATATTGAAAAACCCCTCTTTAACAATCTCACTTTTTCTATTGATTCCATTTTGAACTCCAAAAACATACACAATTTCATCATTTTTAAGTCCAGGAAAAACTCTTGCACCTCTCTTTAATATCTCTAATAGAATCTCATTTGGTAAATTTTTACCTTGGCTTGGTAACGGTAAAGAGAATACCTTAGGTGATTCAGTAAGATTTGTGAGTTCGTCTAAAAGATCTTCATCAATATCAATTTCAACTCCAAGCTCTTTTACAAATGAATTCAACTCTTCTATGATTTTCTCTTTTCTCTTTTCAATAGAGATTATTATGCCTTCGCTTATCATAATATCAAAATAACTATTTGCATCAGAAACTTTAATAAAATCTTTCCCTGATTTTAGAAATGGATGTGTTCTATTTTTGGATTCAACATTCCCTATTTTAATTTTCAATACTTCATCATCAATAAGTGCAAGAATCCATCTTATAGGTCTTATGAAGGTAATGTTATCCCACCTCATTGGTTTTTTAATCGGTATCGAAAAAAGAACATCATTGAAGCCCTTTTCTATTATCTCCTTGCTCATTTTTCCTTCAACATTTTTTTCAATAAAAACATACTCATCTTTTCCAACTTTTTCAAACTTTAACTCCTCTAATTTTCCACCATTCTTTTCCATAAAACCTATCAAAGCAGAAGTTGGTTCACCACTTGTTGAAAAAGCGATTGCTCTTTTTGGACCTTTTATTTTTACAACTCTATTTTGTTGATAAGGCGATATATCAGTTACAAAAATCACTAATCTCCTTGGTGTTGCGTAGTGCTCTATATTTTTATATAAAATGTTCTCTTTATCAAGAAAATTCTTAAAATTATTCTTAAAATCTTCTATAATATCATTCAAAAATCTTGCAGGTATCTCTTCTAATCCAACTTCAATCAGTAGGTTCTTTCCCATTTTTCTCCTTAAGATATAAACTGGCACATCTATTTGCAATTGACCTAATTCTTGTAATGTATTGAGTTCTCTCAGTTACACCAAAAGCACCTCTTGCATCAAGAATATTAAAGATGTGTGAAAGTTTTAGACAGAACTCATAGGATGGAATTACTAAATTTTTAAATAAAATTTTTTCTGCCTCATTTTCATAAAAATCAAATATCGTTCTTAATTTTTCTATATCTGCCTCTTCAAAAGAGTAGATACACATCTCTTTTTCCTCTTTCAATCTTAAATCTTTATATTTTATATCATCGTTCCAAAGAATCTCAAAAATTGAATCCTTTTTTTGTAAAAAAAGAGCAATTCTCTCGAGACCATAAGTTATTTCAACTGAAATTGGTGATAAATCTATTCCACCAGCTTGTTGAAAATATGTGAATTGAGTGATCTCCATACCATCACACCAAATCTCCCATCCAACTCCCCATGCACCAAGAGTTGGTGATTCCCAGTTGTCTTCCACAAATCTGATATCATGCTCTTCTTCTTTTATTCCAAGTTTATCTAAACTATTTATATAAACTTTAACAATATCATCTGGAGGTGGCTTCAAAATAACTTGAAATTGATGATGTTTATATAATCTATTTGGATTATCTCCATATCTTCCATCTTGTGGTCTTCTCGATGGTTGAATATATGCAACTCTATATGGTTTTTCACCTAAAACACCAAAAAAGGTTAAAGGACTCATAGTGCCAGCACCAACTTCTATATCAAATCCTTCACCTATTATACAATTTTCCTTACCCCAAAAAATTCTTAGCTCGGTTATAATATCCTGAAAAGTCATATTTTATAATTATACTATAAATAAAAAACTAAAAAA
>JAAYUH010000102.1 GCA_012517755.1 bacterium
GCACTTGATTCACAAGCAAAAAATGTTGAGACAAATTTGATTGTTTTAAGAGAAGCAACAAAAGAATATAATAATATTATTGAGCATACTCCAAATATATGGCCAGTTGTTGGGCCTATTATGTCTGATTATGGATGGAGATTACATCCAATTTATAGAAATTTAGAGTTTCATAAAGGTATGGATATTGATGCAGTTGAGGGTACTCCTATTAGAGTTACAGCTTCTGGAGTTGTTACAAAAGTTGGATGGAATGGTGGTTATGGTTTAATGGTTGAAGTTTTTCATAGAGAAGGAGTTTCTACAATTTATGCTCATTTATCAAAAATTTTAGTATCTGTTGGACAGGAGGTTGAAAAAGGAGAAATAATCGGTAATGTTGGAATGACAGGAGTTGCAACTGATCCACATGTTCACTATGAAGTAAGAATAAATGGTTCACCAGTTGATCCATCTACTTATCTCCCAGGTCTTGAGAATAGATGAAATTTATAGTTATTGAAAATTTCAAAAAATTGTTTTTATAATTTAATATATTTCAAATCTTACTTAAATTAATTTAAAAGGAGGTGATGATTTAAAAATTTATCAGATTATAAAATTTTAAAATTTATTTAGTTTAAAGGAGGGTTTTTGTTATGGCTAATGAACAACAATCAGCACAACAAGCAGTAGGATGGGTAATTTACCCCATTGGAAGTAAACCAAAATGGGGACTTGCATTTTTCTTAGGTTTCCAACATTTTTTAACAATGTTTGGAGCAACCATATCAATTCCACTTCTCGTAGGTGGAGCAATGGGTTTTCCAGCAGACCAATTGGCAATTCTTGTAGCAACATGTTTTTTAGTCGGTGGAATAACAACTTGGTCACAGCAATTAATTGGTAACAAACTTCCAATAGTTCAGGGTGGAAGTTTTGCATTCCTTGGTCCAACTTTTGCAATAATTGGTATGGTTCAAGCACAGGGTGGTGGTTGGGAGATGTGTATCCAACATGTTGCTGGTGCAGTTATGTTTGCATCAATTTTTGAAATCATTTTAGGATATTCTGGAATAATGGGTAAAGTTAAAAAACTGATTGGACCTCTTTCAATAGGACCAACAATTACAATGATAGGATTGGCTTTGTATGCGACAGGTGCACCTGCTATGGCAGGAAACTGGACAGTATCTCTAATAACTTTAATTTCATTGATTGTTTATTCTCAGGTATTTTCAAGAAAATCAAGATTTTTCCTTCTATTCCCTGTTATATCAGCAATTGCAACTGGATGGATAGCAGCAGCTATTGGAACTCTTGCTGGATGGATACCTGCTGGTAATGCTGCAAATTTAACTGAGGCATTCAAAAATATTGCAGCTGCACCATGGTTTACAGTCAAACCATACATTCCTTTTAAATGGGGATTTCCATCAAATGGAAGTATTCTTTTAGCAGGTTCATTTGGTATGCTTGCTGCATATCTTGCCTCAATGGTTGAATCAATTGGTGATTACCATTCTTGTGCAAAAATGTCTGAGGGTCCTCCTCCAACAGAAAAAATGATTTCTTATGGTCTTGGAGCAGAAGGAGTTGGATGTCTTATTGCAGGACTTCTACAATCTGGTGGTGGTTCAACATCATATTCAGAAAACATTGGTGCTATTGGATTAACAAGAGTTGCTTCACGTAGAGTTGTTAGAGCTGGTGCAGCTATTATGATAGTATTACCATTAATTGGGAAATTATTCTCTGTTTTTGCATCACTCCCAGGACCAGTCGTTGGAGCAATGTATGTAGGATTATTTGGTTTAATTGCTGCAGTTGGATTGAACAACCTTCAATATGTTAACCTAAACAATTCAAGGAATCTATTTATTCTTGGTCTCTGCCTTTTTGGAGGTCTTTCATTTCCAATAGCATTCAGTCCTATTCGTGATAATTTCTCTACGAAACTCGCACAGGTAGGTCCATCTGTTGGCACAGTTATTGGTCTTATTGTTTTCACTATTCTTTCGACCCCAATGGCTATTGCAGCAATAACAGGTATTCTTCTTGATAACATACTTCCTGGTGCAACAAGAGAAGAAAGAGGTTTTGCATATTGGGAAAAAGAAGCAACTGAAGAAGCATGGCAAAAAGCAGAAGCTGAATGGGCGAAGATGAAAGAGGGAGAAGAAAGAAAACTTGCTGGCTTTGAGTCTTCTCAAAAATAGAAGATAGTATTTTTAAAGGCAGGGAACCCACCCTGCCTTTTTTATTTTTAGGAGAAGGTTTTGGATAAGAAAACAAAAAATATTTATACAATTTTGATTATTGTTTTTTCAGTTTTAACTGTTGTTTTTATTTTTACAGCAGGAACAGAAAAATCTATTTTCAGAAGATTTACAGATAATGCATTTATTGATATCATAGCAGCAATTATATGTGGTGCAGTTGTTATGTTTCTAAGTTTTTACAACTCTATGCTGACAGAGACAAAAGTTTTTGATGAGATAATTAGATTAAATTTAAAAAAAATAAGAAGTTTAAAAGAAAGAGGATGGAGCGATGAAAATATTGCAAAAGATTTGGCTAATGCAATGAATATAAAAAAAGGATTCAGATATAACTATGCAGTGAAAAGACTTGTTTTTCTTTTAAGTAAAATTGGAAAAATTGAGAGAGTAAATAAAGATGAAAAGTAGTTTTTATCTAATTTTTGCTGCCTTATTTTTAGCTTCAATGGTTTTTTATAACTGGTTTAAACAAAACAGTTTAAGAAAAGAGTTTAAAAAATTTGATAAAAATGATATTTTAATGTACACATATGGAGTTTATTATTATGGAGTAGAATCAGAAAAGGGTAAAATACTAAATTCTCAAGGTCTAATGATTCTACTTAAAAATGGATTATATTATAAAGGCAGTTTAGATAAGAGACAACTTTTTATTCCAGAAGGTAAACTTTATTCTATAGTAGTAACAGATTTTCATAAAGGGGAATTAACTTATAAAGAATGTCTTGCATTCTATTTTGAAAATGAGAAGGGGGAGGTAGATAGAGCTGCATTTTCAATTCCACATCCTAAAGATTGGGTTGATAGAATAAGAGAAGTTTTAGCAAAAGATAAAAATATTATAATTCACGAAGAACTTTTGGAGAAATAATTTTGAATTTATTGTTGACATTTTAACAATTTTTATATAAAATAAAATTATAAAAGGTTAAAAAGAGGAGAAGAGTATGGAGAATAAAGAGAGTAGAGAAATTGAGTTTTGCTTGGATGTAAGCAGGATAGGGAAAGCTGCACTTCTTCTTTCAATGTCTTCTGATGAGGAAGAGAATGAAATTAAAAGAAAAATTATTGAAAAAACAAATTATAGAATTGGAGTTACAAGAGTAGCTGGTTTTGCTTCAGAAATAAGAAGAAAATTTGCACCTGCAATTCTTGGTGCAGCCCTAAACTGTAATGTGATTAACAAAACAACTTCAGAAGTTCATGCACTTCTTCATGCATCGTTAGAGGCTTTAAATTCAATAATTCAAAGTGAATCACTTGATTCATCTCTATCTTTAAAAGTTTCAGTTGTTTGTGATAATAAATGGATATGTGTTGGAATTTTCGGAGATTCAGCATTTTATCCTATTACTAATCATGAAAAGAGCTCCTTAGGTATAATGCATATAAAATAAGAAAAGAGGTAGCTTTGAACAGTGAAATTAGAGATAAAAACTTATTAATGTCTTTTGGAGATAAGATATCTTCTGGTGAGTATATAATTCATTCAAGATTTAGAAATTCAATTAATTTTTATTATAAAGAAAAATTAATTACTTTAGGAAATAAAAAAATAGGCTCAGGACCATCTAATATAATTTTTGAAAAAAATTTCTTTGATAATATAAAAAAGATTATTATTTTCGATAATTCATTTTATTTAGATAATGAAAAATTTACAATAGAAAAAGAGAAAATTTATTCATCTGATTTAATTATTTCTAATTTTGAGACCAATAGTTTTTATAAAAACCTTAAAGTTTTTGAGAGGTATTTAAAAATTTTTTCAAAAGATAGAGGCTTATTACCTGTAATTGATGAAAATATAGAAAATAATAAAAATTTTATTAATAATTTTACAAAAAGAATCTATGAGGGTATGAACTATCTTTTCAATATAGATTTGATTGAAGGAATAAGATTGATAAAAGGTGTGGGAGTTGGTTTAACTCCAAGTGGAGATGATTTTATTTCAGGTCTACTTACTGCATTGAAAGTTCTCGAGATAATAAATAAAGAAAATAATTCATATTTAAGAAAAATAATATATGATAATGCAAAAGGGGATAATTTAATTTCAAACAACTTTCTTTTTTATGCATCAGAGGGACTATTTTTTGAAAGAACAAAAAAATTAATTTTATCACTTTTTTATGGTAATGAGAGTGAGATTGTTGATTCAACACTATCGATACTTCAGATTGGTGAGACATCTGGGGTTGATTTTAGTACAGGTTTTTTAATAACACTCAAGAAAGGAGGATTATATGGCAGTAAAAGGTTTAATTAAAAGTGGTGAATATTTTGATTCTGTTACTCTAATGCTTGTATCAAGGGATGCATCTTCTCTTCCAGGGGTAATAGACGCTGCTGTTGTTATGGGAACAAAAGAGAATAAATCTATTCTGGAATCATCTGGTATGTTGTTACCAGAGTTTAAAGATACAAAGGATTCTGATCTTTTGATAGTTGTGAAAAGTGACGATGAAAAAGTTGCAGAGGAAAGTGTTAAAAAAATTGAGGAGATGCTTAAAAAGAGTAAACAGAGGACAATTGAAGGTGCAGAATTTTTACCAAAAAGTATAGAAGGAGCACTCCAAATTATGCCTGATGCAAATCTTGTTATTATATCTGTTGCAGGTAGATATGCTGCTGATATTGCAATGGATGCTTTGAAAAGAGGTCTCCATGTTATGATTTTTTCTGATAATGTTCCAAAAGAAAAGGCAATTGAAGTTAAAAAATATGGATATGAACATAACCTTCTCGTTATGGGACCAGATTGTGGAACTGCAATTATAAATGGAGCACCTCTTGGATTTGCAAATGTTGTAAATAGAGGAGAAATTGGAATTGTTTCTGCTGCTGGAACAGGTTTACAAGAGGTTAGTTGTATTATTTCAAATAATGGTGGTGGTATTTCACAAGGCATAGGAACTGGAGGAATTGATGTAAAAAAGGATTACGGAGCTTTATCGTTTCTTAAAGGGCTTGAAGCATTAAGAGATGATCCAGAAACAAAAATCATAGTTTTGGTTTCTAAACCACCTCATCCAGAAATTTTAGAGAAGATAGGAAAGTTAACCAAAGATATTAAAAAGCCAGTTGTTGGAATTTTGCTTGGTGCAGATAATGAAGTTGTTAAGTCTATTGGAGCAATTCCAGCAAAAAACTTGGAAGAGGGTGCTTTGCTTGCCTTGAGTTTATCAAAAGGAATTCCAGTTGAAAAATTTCAAAAAGAGTTAAAGGAGAAAGAAGAAGAAATTAAAAAGATGGCTGATGAATTATCTAAAAAACTAAAACCAGAACAGAAATATTTTAGAGGATTTTTCCAGGGTGGCACATTAACATATGAAACACAAGTAATATTGAAAGATTTTATAGGACCTGTTAATTCTAATGCTCCACTTGATGAGAAATATAAATTGAAAGATTCCTGGAAAAGTGAAGGTCATACAATAGTAGATTTAGGTGAAGATGAATTTACTGTTGGAAGACCTCATCCAATGATTGATTTTAGTTTAAGAAATAAAAGATTGATTGAAGAGAGTAAGTTTTCTGATGTTGCAATATTCTATCTTGATGTTGTTATTGGGTATGGTTCTAATATGACTCCAAAAGAAGAACTTGTTCCAGCAATTTTAGAAGCAAAGAAAAATAGTAATGCAATTTTTATAGTAACAGTTTGCGGAACAGATAAAGATCCACAAAATAAAAAAGATTTAATTCAAGGACTTAAAGAAACTGGAGCTGTTGTTTTTGAATCAAATGCAAGCGCTTCAAAACTTGCGGGTTATATTTTAAAAAACATTGGAGGTAAATAATGGCAATAGCTGATCTTTTTAAAAAAGAGCTAAAAGTTATAAATATTGGACTTCTCTCTTTTAAAGAGAGTCTTGATAAAGAAGGATTTAAAGCAATACAAGTTGATTGGAAACCTCCTGCAGGAGGAGATGAAGAAGCCCTTGAAGCCCTTAAAAAATTGATGAATATGAGTAAATAAGGAGGATAAATGAAAATAGATGAGTTTTTAGATTTAATGAATAAAGTAAAAGTTTATGACCTTACTCAACCTTTAAGTGTTCATACTCCACCATGGCCAAGTTATGTACCTCTCTCTGTACAATATTTTAAAAGAATTGCTGGAGCACATATGGGTCAAGGAGCAAATGGTCAGATTATAACAACCAGTCATCATGTTGGTACCCATATGGATGGTGAGATACATTTTTATAGTCATGGTAGGTCAATAGGACAGGTTCCCATTAATGAATGGATTGGACCAGGAGTTGTTGTTGATATATCAAAAGATGTTTCTGACTATGATTTATATTTTCCTGAAATGCTAACAAGTAAAGTTGAGATAAAAAAAGGTGACATACTTATAATAAATACTGGATATCACAAATATTCATGGACAGAACCCGAGGCTGATGAAGTTAGATACTTTGTCAAACACCCAGGACCTGGTCCAGGTTTTGAAAAATGGGCTCTTGATATGAAATTAAAATGGATAGGTGTTGATTGTGGAAGTGCAGATCACCCAATGAATACAATCATTAGAAATTGGCATCCAAATTCTTTTATTGAAGCAGAAAAGAAGTTAAAGAAAAAATATGGAAAGAGCTGGGATGAGATGTTTCCACCAGAAGAATTTTATCAGATAATGCATTTAAAACTTTTTCCACAAGGTCTTGTTCATGCAGAAAATCTTGGTGGTGATATCGATAAAGTTAGCAATAAGAGATTATGGATTGGCTGTTTTCCATTAAAAGGGATGGAATTTGAATCTTCTATGTGCAGAATTATAGCTATAGAACCATAAATAAAAAAAAAGAAAGGAGGAAAAATGGTTGACATTGAGAAAGCAAATCAGGAAGCATTGAAGAGATTACTCGATGCAAAGCCTGTTTGGGTGGATGTTCAAAAAGCTATTGATGTTATTCCAGGTATGAAAAAAAATCTATTTTTGCATGCAGGACCACCAGTTACCTGGGATAGAATGAGTGGACCACAAAGAGGAGCTACGATTGGAGCTTTAATTTATGAAGGAATGGCAAAAACACCAGAAGAGGCAGAAAAAATTGCAGCATCTGGCGCAATTGAGTTTGATCCCTGTCATCATCACCACGCAGCAGCACCTATGGCTGGTCTTATCTGTCCATCAATGCCTGTGATTGTAGTTGAAAATGAAGCTTTTGGGAACAAAGCATTTTGTAATTTAAGTGAAGGAATTGGTAAAGTTTTAAGAATGGGTGCATACTCAGAAGATGTTATTGCAAGACTTAAATGGATGGAAAATGTATTCTTTCCTGTTTTACAAAAAGCAATAAGAAAAGCAGGAAAAATTGAGTTAAAACCAATAAATGCAGAAGCATTAACTATGGGTGATGAACTTCACAATAGAACAAGAGCAGCATCATATTTACTTTTTGCAAAACTTGTTCCGTACCTTCTTGCTACGATGGAAGATATTAAAAATACTAATGAATCAATATCATTTATACAACAAAATATTCATGCTTATCTTCCTTTTATAATGGCAAGTTGTAAGGCAAGTGTAGAACCCTGTGAAGGAATCGAAGGAAGCACGATGGTAACTGTTATGTCAAGGAATGGTACTGATTGGGGTATAAGAGTTTCTGGTATGGGCAGTGAATGGTTTACCTGTGAATCACCAGTACCAGATGTCCTTCTTTTCCCTGGATTTAAAAAAGAAGATGTTGGAAGAGATATGGGAGATAGTTCAATTATGGAAACCGTTGGCCTTGGTGGACTTGCTATTGCATCAGCGCCTGCGATAATCAAATTTGTTGGTGGAACAACTCAACTTGCAATAAAGAAGAATCTCGAAATGTATGAGATAACGATTGGTGAAAATAATACTTATCAAATTCCATATTTTGATTTTAGAGGAACTCCAACAGGTATAGATATTAGAAAAGTAGTTGAGAAGAATCTTACACCATTTATAGATACAGGTGTTGCTCATAAAGACCCTGGTGTTGGGCAAGTTGGTGCAGGTCTTCTTGATGCACCAACTGAATGTTTCAAAAAGGCACTAATTGCCTTTGCAAAGAAATATGCAGCATAAATTTATTTTTAAAATTTTTTTAAATAAAGGAGGTTTAATATATGGATAATGAAAAATTTATCGAGACTTTAAGCAAAGCAAAACTTTTTGATTTGACACAACCATTAAGTATTTTTACTCCTCCATGGCCTCATGATAAAGCGCTTGAAGTTCACTTTTTTAAAAGAGTTACTGGTGCATTTGGTGGTGGACAAGGAGCAAATGGTCAAATTTTGAATTGGAGTAACACCACAGGAACACATCTTGTTGGAGAAACTGCTTATCATTCTGGTGGAAGAGCTATATCAGACATACCACTAAAAGAACTTTCAGGTGAAGCAGTAATTGTAGATATTTCTGATATGGTTTCAGATTACAGTATTATTACTCCTGAAATGATAACAAAAAAAGCTCATGTTAAAGAGGGTGATATTTTAATAATTTATACAGGTTACAGTAAATATTCATGGGAAAAACCAACATCATCTGAGTTTGGATATTTAGTGAGACATCCAGGACCAAATATGGAATTCTTTGAATGGGCAATGAAGATGAAACTTAAATGGGTAGGAATTGACTGCGGTTGTATTGAACACCCAATGAATACCCCTATAAAATATTGGCATGAAGGTGAATTTCAAAAAGCAAAAGAAAAATTAAGAAAAGATTATGGTAAAGAATGGGATGAAATGTTCCCACCTGATGAATATTATAAATTGACGCACATTAAAGTTCCTAAATCCCATCTTGTATTTATTGAAAGTATTGGTGGAGATGTAAGTAAACTTCTTAATCAAAGAGCATGGGTTTTTGCTGGTGTCATTCCATTTATGGAGACAGAAGCTTCTTGGGCAAGAGTTGCTGCATATCAAGCGCCAGATGGTATGGATAATGATGAGTTCATTAAAATTATGGAATCTATAGAACAATACGACCTTACAGTTCCATTTTCAGTTAGAAGCCCACAATGGTTAAATTATGAGCCACTTTCTGTTAAATTCTTCAAAAGAGTAGGACAGCAACAGTTTGGCTTAGGCAGAAATACATCTATATGTAATGCAAGTATCCACCTTGCAACCCATATGGATGGAGAAAAACATTTCTACCCAGCCGGAAGAACAATTGGTGAAGTACCTCTTAATGAGTGGGTAGGTCCTGGTGTAATTGCAGATATTTCTAATATGGTAAGTGATGTTAGTGTATATACACCAGATATGATAAAGAAAGTTGTTGATATTAGACCAGGAGATATCTTAATAATTAAGACAGGTTGGAATAAATATGGATGGAACTCCCCTGATTCTGATGAGTTTAAATATATGGTTAGACATCCCGGGCCTTCACCAGATTTTTCTCAATGGGCTCTTGATATGAAGATAAAATGGATAGGAGTTGATGCGGTTAGTGCAGATCATCCAATGAATACAATTATGAGAAATTGGCATCCAAGAACATTCGAAGAAGCAAATAGAAAACTTAAAGAACAGTTCGGTAAAGATTGGGATCAGATGTATCCACTTGATGAATTCTATCAAGTTATGCATATTAAACTCTTCCCATCACACCTTGTTCATGCCGAAAATCTTGCAACAGATATTGCGCATCTTCCAAGTGGCAGATACTATCTTGGATGCTTCCTCGCAAGGGCTATGGAAACAGAATCTATGTGGGGAAGATTTATTGCTTGGAAAATGAAATAATAACTGATTAAAAAAGGAGGAAGGTACTATCTCCTTCCTCCTTTTTTGTTTTAAGGAGGAGTTATGTCAGGAGTAATTTCACATGAATTTGAGTATTATAAACCAAAAGATTTTGGTGAACTTTCAGAACTTCTAATACAATACAAGACAAAAGCGAAAATTTTATCTGGAGGTACTGATTTAGTAGTAAGAATAAAAGATGGTTTTGAGTTCCCCGAAATAGTTATTGATATAAAATCTATTTCAGAATTAAAAGAACTTAAGTTTGATGGTAAAGACCTTTTTATTGGAGCCACTGTAACCTTCAATGAATTAATTGAAAGTGATGTAGTAAAAGAAAAATTTCCTCTTCTTTGGGAAGCAGCAAAAAGTGTTGCATCAACAGGAATAAGAAACAGAGCAACATTGGCTGGTAATATCTGTTCAGCCGTCCCATCTCTTGATTCAGGTCCAGCACTTCTTGTTTATGAAGCAGAAGTTATATTAAAAAGTAACAATGGTGAAAGAAAAGTTAATATAAATGATTTTTTCCTTGGACCAAGGAAAACAGTTCTTAAAGAAGATGAATTTGTCTATGGAGTTAATGTTCCTCTCCCTCAAAAAAAGAATGGAGGATCATATGTTAAACTTGGAAGATACAATGGTGAAGATCTTGCTCAAGTTGGGATTGGAATTCTTATTCTTGAAGGAAATGAATATAGAATTGCACACTGTGCAGTTGGTCCTGTAGCAGCAAGAGCTAAGAAAATTGAACAACTTTTAAATGGTAAACCATTAGATGACCCTTTAATTGAAGAGGCTAAAAAATTGATAGAACAGGAGATTTCTCCAATAACAGATATTAGAGCAACTAAGGAATATAGAATTCATATGGCAAAGGTAATGTTTGAGAGAGGTCTAAAAGCTGCTGTTAATAGAATGAATGGAAAAGGTCCAGATTATGGAGAGAAGTTAATTTAGGAGGAATGAGATGAAAAAAGTTTCGTTTATTTTAAATGGAGAAAATAGAAGTGTTTATGTTGAACCGAATGATCTTTTACTTGATGTTTTGAGAGACAAATTGGGAATTAAAAGTCCAAAATATGGGTGTGGAAGAGGAGATTGTGGAACTTGTACTGTACTTTTAAATGGAAAATCTGTAAGAAGTTGTCTTATTCTTGCAGTTGAAATTGATGGTCAAGAGATTATGACACTTGAAGGAATTTCAAAAGATGGTTTAACAGAATTGCAGGAATATTTTTTAAAACATAATTCATTTCAATGTGGTTATTGTACTCCTGGTATGACTCTTACTCTTGAAGAGTTTTTAAAGAAAAATCCAAAACCAAATGAAGAAGAGGTTAAAGAGGCAATTTCTGGAAATTTATGTAGATGTACTGGATATATCCCAATAATTAGAGCAGTTATGGAGTATGTAAAAAATAGAGGAGGATAAAAATGGAAGAATTTAAATATATTGGAAAAGAGATAACAAGAAATGATGAGAAAGAGAAAGTAACTGGTGCTGCAAGATATGTAGATGATTTAGATTTTGGTCCAAATCTTCTTTATGCTGAAATAATAGAGAGTCCACATCCTCATGCTTTAATTAAAAAAATTGATACAAGCGAAGCAGAAAAAGTTGAAGGAGTTGTTAAAGTTGTAACTGGAAAAGATTTTCCTTATAAATTTGGTCTTTATACAAAAGATAGATATATTTTTGCTCAAGATAGAGTTAGATTTATTGGAGAACAGGTAGCTGCAGTTGTTGCAAGAGATCCTAAAATTGCACAAAAAGCAAGTAAACTTGTTAAGGTAGAATATGAACCTCTACCACCAGTTTTTGATCCTCTTGAAGCAGTTAAAGAGGGTTCACCAATTATTCACCCTGACTTAGAAAATTATTATCGTGTTCCATGGTTTTTTGCAAAGGCTGGAACAAACATTGCTCACCATAGAAAAGTTAGAAGAGGAGATGTTGAAAAGGGATTTAAAGAAGCAGATTATGTTTTTGAAGATACATATAGAATCCCAAGATTTGCTCATTGCTGTATGGAGACACATATTTCTGTTGGATATTATGATTTATCAGGGAGATTAACTCTATATAACTCTTCACAATCACCACATGTTCAAAAAAGTTTAATTGCTGATGCACTTTCTCCTCTTGGAATTTCTGAAAAAGATGTTAGAGTAGTAACTCCATATGTTGGTGGTGGTTTTGGAGGAAAAGCTGGAGTAACAATGGAAGTTATTGCAGCTGCTCTTGCTGTTGCTTGTAAAGGCAACCCAGTGAAAGTTAGATGGAGGAGAGATCAGGAATTTTATAACACATATATGAGACAGCAGGTAGTTTCTAAATTGAAAGTCGGGGTTAAAAAAGATGGAACAATAACTGCATTTCAAATTGAAAATTATTGGGATGCTGGTCCATATGTTGAATATGGTGCAAATGTTGTAAATGCTTCTGGTCTTTCTGCAACAGGTCCATACAGGATTCCAAATATAAAAATTGATTCCTATTGTATCTATACAAATCTTCCTGCTGCAGGTCCATATAGAGGTTTTGGATATTCTGAAATGCTATTTTCAGTTGAATCTCATATGACAAGAGTTGCAAAAGCAATTGGAATAGATCCTGTTGAATTTAGAAGAAAAAATGCAATAAAAGAGGGTGATCCTTTAACTTATGGTGTCCCTATGAATCCAAATGGACTTATTGAAGCAATTGATAAAGTAGCAGACGAGATTGAATGGAATAAAAAAGAAGAATCAAAAGATCCAGAAAAGGCAATAGGAAAAGGTTTTGCAATTTTCTGGAAAGCCCCTGCAATGCCTCCAAATGTATAAACTACAGCATTTTTAAAATTTAATGGTGACGGTAGTGTAAACCTTCTTGTATCTGGTATGGAGATTGGACAGGGATATCAAACTGCAATGGCTCAAATTGTAGCAGAAATTTTAAC
>JAAYUH010000103.1 GCA_012517755.1 bacterium
ATTTACTCTTGATGATTTTCTTGGTTTTGCATATGATAGTGATGTTGATAAAAAAATAATTCTTCAAGAAGTGGGGAATGGTTCTCCACCATATGCTTATGCACGTCTTGAAGAAGCATACATTTATGCACTCGATAAAGGTTGGCATGTGGGAGCAACAAATGGTCAGGATAATCACTCAGCAAATTGGGGATATCCTCCAAATAACCTTACAGGTATTGTTGCTAATAACCTAACAAAGCAGGATATCATTGATGCACTAACATTAATGAGAACATATAGTACTGAAGATAGAAACCTTGAAGTTTCTTTCCTTGCCAATGATTACTGGATGGGTTCAACTATACCTGTTGAAAGTGGTGAAACCATACATTTCACTTTCGAAGTTAATGATCCTGACACTACAGATATAATCAGCACTTTTCAGATAGTAACAAAAGGTGGTGAAGTTCTCTATGAAATACCAGATATTGGTTCTAACTCCTATTCAGGAAGTTATGACTACAATTTCTCTGGTGGTGGAAAATGGTTCTATCTGAAAATTGTGGAACAAGATGGCGATATTGCAATAACTGCTCCTATATGGACACCTTCTGCAGATATCGACCTGAAGGTAGCAGGTCTTTCTTATTCACCAAAGACCGTACTTCCTGGAAAGTTGACAACTATTACAGCAACAATAGCAAACAGTGGTTTATATTCGTTCTCAGGGTTAACACTTTCTTTCTATGATGGTGACCCAAATGCAGGGGGAGACCCTATTGGAACTAATACTGTTGATGTTCCTGCAGGTGCAATTGTTACAAGTTCAGTTTCCTGGACTCCAGTAACAAGTGGAGAGCATACTATTTATGCTGTGCTTGGAGTGCCTACTGGGGATGAGCCATCAGATAATGTCCAGACAGCGGTAATAGATGTTGTTCAGAGCATTGGAAAAACCGTTTTAATTGACCGCTACCATAAGAATGATTACACATCTACGACCGGCCTTTCTAATCTTTCTGAATTTGCTGATTTACTCGCAATTAATGGATATAATGTAATAGATTCATATCAACTCATAACTTCTGATCTTTTAAATGGAGTTGATCTTTTAGTTATTACTTACCCACAAAGTGGTACAGGCCAGAGGGATATATCAACTTCTGAAATAGATGCAATAAGAACTTTTGTTGCAAGTGGTGGAGCACTATTATTTACTGGCAAATCCAATTATGGAGAAAATCCAACAAGGTACAATGACTTTCTTACATCAATGGGTATAGGAATGGTAATAAACCATGATAATATTTATGATGATGTAGATAACTATGGTTATCAGTGGAGTTTAAACTTGAGAAACTTCCCTGACACTCTTAGCGGTATCGGCAAAGATATTTCAAATGTAAGGTTCTTTAGTGGTGCAACACTTATTAAACCTGATAAAACACCACTTGTATCTGACCCAACAAATAAAATCGAAGTACTTGCTTTTGCAAATGAGACAAGCTGGGATGAAGATGATACAACTGATTTAACACATGTTGGAGCAGGTTACTACATTTACAGCTATCATTCAAATCCCGATGGTTCTTCAATGCCTACAATGGCGGTACAGACGCTTTCAAATGGTTCAAGAGTGGCAGTTCTTGGAAGAGCAATTTTTTCTAACTATGAATTTGGTAACTGGTTTGAAGGTCAAGCAGCATGCAACAACGAGGCATTCACCCTAAGGCTTGTTGATTGGCTCTGTAATTATGATAGAACAATGACTATCGCAGATGCAAGAAAAGATGAAAATCATGATGGTGTTCCTGATAGGCTTGGTGAGAAAGTTACCATAACTGGTAAAGTGACATCAGGTACTGGTAAATTCTTTGATGTTATATATCTCCAGGATGAAACAGGTGGCATCACTGTTTTTGGCACAATACCTTCTGATAAGATTATTCCTGAGGGAGCAGTTTTACAAGTTACTGGAGTAATTGGGCAATACAATGGAGATACAGAATTAGAATTTAAAGATTTTTATAAAGATTTTTTGTGGGTTGGATGGACTGATGTTCCTGAACCTTTAGTATTCTCAACAGGTGACCTCAATCTCGAAGAGAATGAAGGGTGGCTTGTAAAAACTGAGGGTTTTGTTACAGAAATAATGGATGATTATACCTGTAAAATTGATGATGGGACGGGTGAAATAATAGTTTATATTGATGGATATATTGGTGAATTACCAGATAGTTTAAAAGTTGGAGATTACTTGTATGTAATTGGTCTCTCAGGTGAATATTCAGGTGGACATAGGATTAGAGTTAGATCTCAGGATGATATATCATTTACGCCAATATTTTATAATTTAAATGTTAATATAATTGGAAATGGAACAGTTTTAATAAATCCACCAGATGGGCCCTATACGCCATACACAAACATAACACTCACAGCAAATCCTTCTTCTGGTTGGTATTTTGTAGGATGGAGTGGTGATATAAATTCACCTGATAATCCTATTACATTTACTATAAACAAAAATATGAATATTAATGCGTTGTTTGTTAATAGTTTTACTGATACAAAAACAGGTTCTATAATTCTTTTAGATTTAGTTTCTTCAAATGCTCCTCGTTGGAGAGTAACAATTCCATCTAAAGGATATGATACTCGTTGGATGTCTTTCAGAAGATATACAAGAACCAATAACCACTTCTGGGGTGAATATGCAGATACAAGATATCATTTGATAATAGATTTCTATTCATCAGGTAGATATCATATAATCTTTGATGATAGAGTAACAAGAATCTCAATTAAGATTGCTAATTAATAAATAATAGTAACAGATAGAGGGTTGGATTATCCCAGCCCTTTTTTATTCTCCTTAGTTTATAAAAATAAACATTCTACTTTTGTAAACTATCTTAGATTTTATAATGAAATTAAAATTCTCCTTTTTTATATTAAACATATTCAGTTAGAATAATTGTGTATATTTTCATAAATAATTATTAAGATTTCCTTAAGAAGGAAAATATTATTCAGTTCTTTAACTATTCTAAGAGACCTAAAGAAACTTATAATATTAAGAGATTAAACAGAGTAGAAAAGAAGAGTTCATATACTAAACTTTTGAAGATCTTCTCTTTGTTATTTATGAATTTAATAGAAAGTTTACAAATTATCTAATATTTTATAATAGGAAACCTAACGATAATTCTTTAAATATAAATCTTTATGACAAAATATAAATATTCCGATTTTAACTTAGGAGGGTAGTTATGAGCTTATACAATATATTATAAATTTTTAATTTTGATACAAATGAAATAATAGAGATTTTTGTAGTTTTTTAAATTTATGAAGTGCTATGAAAATTTAGTAAATTGTTG
Source organism: bacterium (assembly GCA_012517755.1). Classification (GTDB taxonomy): domain Bacteria; phylum Caldisericota; class Caldisericia; order B22-G15; family B22-G15; genus JAAYUH01. The sequence continues at coordinate 3,366 of JAAYUH010000103.1, forward strand.
GATTTTTTTAGGATTTATAACTTATAAAAGGTATAATTTTAAATTATGAAAGGAGATATTATGAAAAAATTTTTAGCACTTTTTACTTTTAGTTTCTTTTTTATTATTTCTCCTTTTATTACTCCTAATGCTGTTAATATAAATGCAAAAGAAATTAAAATTTTAGATAATCCAATGCCCTTTTATTTCGAGAATTCAACCTATTATCTTGGAAAACTATATGGAATAAAAAATGACCCTGAAATATTAAAAGAATATGAAAATCTATTTTCAGAAAAAGATACATTTTGTATTGTGCTAATTTATCATAATATATATACAAGTAAAAGGATAAACTCTTATGATGTAAGTAAAAATGATTTTTTAAGGCATATAGAAATTTTAAAAAAGTATAGATTTGAAAGCATTACCCTTAATGACCTTTATTATTTTGTGAAGTTTAACAAAAAAATTCCAAAAAGAAGTGTAATTTTTACATTTGATGATGGATTTAAATCAGTTATGCTTGCATCAGATATTCTTAAAGAAAATGGATTTAATGGTGTTATATCTCTTATAACAGGATACATTGAATCGAGTTGGGAGGTTAATAAAAGTGAAATAAAAAAACTTCTATCAAATAACTTTGAAATTTCTCTTCATTCACATAAACTACACAATTTTTATTTAGAACTCATAAAAGAAAAAATTTATAAAAAAATTGAAGAAGATATTAAAGCTTCAAAAAAATATTTTAAGGATAATTTCAATGAAGAGCCAATAGCGTTTTCATACCCACAAGGTGCATTTGATGATAAAATTGAAAATATTTTGAAAAATTTAAATTTCAAGTTAGGATTAGGACTTTGTAAAAATTTTGTTAATAAATATGGTGAAGATCCTTTTTACATTTCAAGAGTTGAGATTTCTGAACGTAGAAAATATTCAGATCCA
>JAAYUH010000104.1 GCA_012517755.1 bacterium
CTTTCGCGAGGATGGGAATGACAAAAGAATTGCAAGGAATAATAAATATATAAACTGGATTCCCGTTTGCACGGGAATGACAAAATAATTACACGGGAATGACAAAAGAGAGGAAAATGGATTCCCGTTTTCCCTGCTTTCGCGAGGATGGGAATGACAATAAACTGTCATTCCTGCGGAAGCAGGAATCTATATTATAGATGGGAATAATGGATTCCAGTTTTCATGGGAATGACAAAAGAATTGCAGGGAATAATAAATATATGAACTGGATTCCCGTTTGCACGGGAATGACAAAATAATTACACGGGAATGACAAAATAGAGGAATTGGATTCCCGTTTTCCCTGCTTTCGCGAGGATGGGAATGACAAAAGAATTGCAAGGAATAATAAATATATAAACTGGATTCCCGTTTGCACGGGAATGAGAAAATAATTACAAGGGAATGACAAATAAAAAGAATGGATTCCCGTTTTCCCTGCTTTCTCGTGGATTAGAATGAGAAAATAGAAATTTTTCATAGTTCTTTTAGTGAACAAGGTGCCTGTTACGCTGTACACTATTAGAAGCTAACAAGTGGATAGGAAAGTTATGATATAATTAATAAAAATCCTATGATAAAGGAGTATCTATGCAAAAGTTCAACCTTGAATGGAAAAAGGGAATGAGTTTCGAGGGAGTTACACCTTCTAATCATAAAATAGTTCTTGATGCAAGTGAAGAAGTTGGAGGTAAAAATTCTGGACCAAGGCCAATGGAACTTTTCATAATTGGTCTTATGGGTTGCACTTCAATGGATGTTATCTCAATTTTAAATAAAATGAGAAAAAATATTAAATCATTTAAAGTAGAAGTTGAAGCAGAAAAAGCCGAAGAACATCCAAAAATTTGGACAGATATAAATTTAAAATATGTTTTGAAAGGTGACAATCTTGATGAAAAAAGTGTGAATACAGCAATAGAGCTTTCTCTAAATAAATATTGTTCAGCTGCAGCAACATTAAAAAAAAGCGGAGCAAAAATAAATTACTCATATTTAATAGAAAAAGAATGAAATATTTTGGGACAGATGGTGTGAGAGGAATAGCGAACTTAGATTTAACCTGTGAACTTGCTCTTAAAATTGGAAGAGCAGCATCCTCTTTTTTTAATGGAGATATAATAGTTTCAAAAGATCCAAGATTATCTTCAGATATGATAGAGATGGCACTTGTCTCAGGAATTTTATCAAAAGGGAACAATGCATATCTCACTGGAATTATTCCAACTCCTGCATTATCTCTTCTACTTTCAGACAATAGGAAAAAGGGTGGGGCTATGATATCTGCCTCTCATAATCCAATTGAGGATAATGGTATAAAATTTTTTGATGAAAAAGGATTTAAGTTAAGAGAAGAAGATGAGAAAAAAATTGAAAAATTGATGGAAGAAGAAATCAAATTACCAATAGGAAGAGGTGGAAAAGTTATCTATTTTAATGAGGCAAAAGCAATTTATATTAAAACTATAATTGAAAAAAATAAACTAAATTTAAATGGATTAAAAATCGCTCTTGATCTTGCATATGGAGCTACAACAACCGTTGCACCTGAGATTTTTTCAAACTTAAACTCTTCTCTTACACTTTTCAATGAAAAACCTGATGGTGAGAAGGTAAATGTTGGTTGTGGTTCAACCAATCCAGAATTTTTATCAAGAAAAATTAAAGAGAATGGTTTTGATTTAGGTTTTTCATTTGATGGAGACGGAGATAGAGTCATAGCCTTTGATGAAAAAGGAGATATAGTTGATGGTGATATGATAATGTTTATTCTTGCAAAATATTTAAAGATTCCATCAATTGTAATAACCGTAATGAGTAATTTTGGTTTAAAAGTTCTTTTGAATAAATATGGAATAAGATTTTATGAAGTTCCTGTTGGAGATAGAAATGTTCTTTATAAAATGGTTGAAGTGAATGCTTCTCTTGGTGGTGAACAATCAGGTCATATAATTTATTTGCCTCAAAGTAAAACAGGAGATGGCATAATAACATCACTTCTTCTTTTAAAAGTTTTAGTAGAGCAAAATAAACCGCTATCCGATCTTAATAAAGAGTTTATAAAATATCCGCAAATATTAAGAAACATTAAAGTAAATGATAAGAAGGCTATAATGAATGATGTGATATTTTTTAAGGAGGTAAGTTTATGGAATGAAAAATTGAATGGAAAAGGTAGAATTTTGGTAAGACCTTCAGGAACAGAGAATTTGATAAGGATTATGGTTGAAGGTGAAGAGGAAAAAGAAATTTTAGAGATTGTAGATTGTTTAGAAGATCTCTTAAAAAAGCGCCTGACCCAGAATTTTTCTCTGGGTGACGAGGAAGAGGGTTCCCAATAAATTTGGGGAAAATCGAAATTTCGGCGGATGCCCTCAAGGATTTTGCCATCCTTTTAAGGTCTTTCTGATAAAAACATAGAGTAATCTATGGACAAAGGAAAAATCAGGCAAAAAAGGAGTAAAATTTGTGTGGAATAGTAGGTTATATTGGAGATAAAAAAATTTTACCTATTATAATAGATGGATTAAAAAGGTTAGAATATAGAGGTTATGATTCAGCAGGTATCGCTTTAATAGGAAATGATTCATATTTTGTTAAAACAAAAGGAAGAATATCGCTTCTTGAAGAAAAAATAAATAATAGTTATATTGATGGAAACTATTTTGTTGGAATTGGTCAAACAAGATGGGCAACTCATGGAGAACCTTCAGATTTAAATGCTCATCCTCACATTGATTGTAAGGGAGAAATATTTGTTGTACATAATGGGATAATAGAAAATTATGATGAAATAAAAAAGGATTTAATTGAAAAAGGCCATAGATTTCTTTCAGAAACAGATACTGAGGTTGTTCCTCATCTAATCGAAGAGTATTATGAAGGTGATATTTTAAAAGCAGTTTTAAAA
>JAAYUH010000105.1 GCA_012517755.1 bacterium
AAACGATGAACAATTTGAAAAAACTGTTTATTATTACCTTTTTATAGTTGATGATGTATCTGTCAATATCGAAAAAACTTTTTTAGGATATGGATGGTTTTATTTTGATGAAGCATCGAAATATATCACCTACAAAAATGATAAAAAGATATTAAAAAATGCAATAAAAAAATTAAGGGAGGCTTTTAAAGCCTCCCTGTAAAAACTTATAAATCTTTAACTGGATTTAATTATCTAAAAGATAAATTTTACATTAACTGTAACTTGGACCGATTCTGTTCCTGTAAAAATTGGAGTTTGCATTTCTGATGTAATATTTTTTACATCTCTATAAACTGGGTAATAAACATCTGAAATATTAATTTCTGCAACTCCTTTTATTTTTTCATCAACTACCTCTAATGCAGCCTCTGCTTTTTTCTTAGCATCTTCCATTGCAAGTTTAATTGCTTCAAGTTTTAACTCATCTTTATTTGAAATATCAAAGCTTAATCCTGAAATTACATTTGCACCATTTGAAGTAGCAGCATCAAGAACTTCGCTTAAAAATCCTGTATCGAGATCACCATTTGCGAGTTTTTTTGTTATTTTAATACTTAAATTGTTTCTCACCATATAACCAACTAAAACTGGTGCTTCTTTTTCTGGATAGTTATAGACAGGTTGGATTGAATAATCTAATGTAGTTAAATCATCTTCTTTAACACCTAATTTCAATAATGCTGAAACTATTTGATTCATAATTTTTGCATTCTCTTCAGAAGCCTCTTTTGCTGTTAACCTTTGAATTTCAACTCCAACATTTACATATCCAACATCTGGTTTTGCATAAACAATTCCCTGACCAGATACAGTTATTGAATTTTCTGATGTAACATCAGTTACTTCATTTACATCAGTTTTAGCAAAACTTATTCCCATAAGGGAAACCACCAAAATTAATACTGAAACCAAAAAAAGTGTTAAAACTTTTTTCATAGTTTCACCTCCTAATGATATAAACAAAAATAGAGAAAAAAAGTTTCAAATATTTGAGAATTATTTTTATAATGGGTATTCAAAATAAATTATTTTGTTTGTTTCTGAATCAATTAAAAATATCCAATAATTATTGTTTTCGCTAACTGAAACCAATATTAAACTTTCATCAATATTAATTAAATTTTTTATTGTATCTCTATTAACAAAACCAAATCTTTCATCGTTTTTAAAAATTTCTAAAACTTTATCAATATTATTTGAATTGATTGTTAATGATTTTGTATTTTCTTCATTTATTAAATCTACTAAATCTTTTGAATTTATGTTATGTTTTTCTAAATTTTGTTCTCCTGAAATTATTTTTTCAAAATTACCATCTTTTTCATATACTTTAATACCACTTTTATAAATTTTTACTAATTCATCATTCTCTATTTTTTCTTCTAATAACATATCATTTTCTAATATCTTTAATATTTTCTCCTCATATTGACTTCGGTAATTTCTTACTAAATATTCATTTTCATCAGAAGGAGACTGTACAGATAATTTATTTAAAATAAATAAAGTAGGAATAATTATCAACAAAATAACAAATGAATATGATAAACTTCTTAATAAAACTTTTCTTTTCTTTAATGCTTTTCTTTTTTCATAAAGAATGAATAGTTTATCTTTGAGTTCTTTTTTGAACTCTTCATCTTCAATTTCTGGTTTTTTTATATCTTCTAAAAATTCATCAAATTTTTCCATCATATTTATAAACTAAAATCTCTTAAAAAAGTTTCATCTTTTTCGAGCTCTTTTTTTAGTTTTTCAGTCCCTCTTTTTAAAATTGTTTTAACCGTGTTTTCATTTAAATTTAAGATTTCACCTATCTCTTTAATTTTTTTCTTTTCAAATATTTTTAATGTAAGAATATTCTGATAATTTAGTGGTAATTTTAAAAGTGCTTTTTGAATATAAAAAAACTTTTTCTCTTCGATATCTAATAAATCCTCTTTATATTCAATTTCAATATCATCTTTTAGAATAAATTTACTATTCTTTTTTATAAAATTATTAACGAGATTTGTTGCTATTTTTATCAGATAATTTGAATAAGGAATGCCCCTGTCTTTATAACTATCGATTGAAAGAAGTGCTTTTGTAAATACCTCTTCTGTTAAATCTTTTGCTTCTTCTTTTAAACCTATTCTTCCAAATATATAATTTAAAATTAGGGAAAAATATTCTTCAAAAATTATACCAAAGGCCTCTTTATCCTCTTTTGCCTTCTCTAATAAATTTTTTTCAACTTCCCTGTCAAGCATTAAAATATTTTTAATAATAGATTCATTTAAAGAGGATTTTTTCTTTATAGAAATTTAAAATGTCTATTAACCTTTAAGATATTTTAATTTTTCTACTTCTTCTTCGTCAACAATATATTCAGATTCAAATTTTTTCTCTTCAACAACTTTTTTTCTTATTTGTTCTTCGTGAAGGGCTCTAATTGAAAGGCGCATCTTTCTATCTGAAGGTTTTAATTCAACAACTTTTGCTTCAACTTCTTGTCCTATCTCAAGGGCTTCTTCTGGTTTTTTAATTTTTTTTAGAGTTATCTGAGATATATGTATAAGTCCTGTAATACCTTCTTCTATTTCTATAACTGCACCAAAAGGTAAAAATCTTATAACTTTCCCTTTAACAATAGTTCCAACAGGATATTTCTCTTCAATATTTTCCCATGGATGTGACTTTGTTTGTCTTAAAGAAAGCGAAACTCTTTCTTCTTCTGGGTTGACATTGAGAATTTTTACTTTAATTTTTTGTTTCTTTCTCACAATCTCTCTTGCTGGTTTTCTTGGCCCCCAAGTTAATTCAGAAAGATGAATTAGTCCTTCAATTCCCTTTCCAAGATCTACAAAAACTCCAAATTCAACAATTCCAACAACAGTACCAATAACTATCTCTCCTTCTTTTTTCTTCAACTCATAAAAATATTCTTTTCTCTCTTTCTCTTTTTCTTCCTCAAGAATAACTCTTCTTGAACAGATAATCTTTCTTATCTCTCTATCAAATTCAATTATTTTTACCTTCAATGTTTTGTTAAGATAGTTGTTGAGTTCCTTTCTTCTTACAACATTTAATTCTATCTGAGTTCTTGGTAAAAATGCAGGAAGTCCTAAATCAATAAGTAATCCACCCTTAACGACTCTTGTAACAGTTCCTTCAATATCTTCCTTATTATCAAAAGCCTCTTTTAAATCTCTCCAGGCTGATTCATAATCAGCTCTTCTTTTTGAAAGTACAAGCTCTCCTGTTGGACCTTCTGTTCTAACAACATAAACATTTATCTCTTCTCCTTCTTTTACTATGTCTCTTGCAGAAACATTTTTCTCTTTTGTCAGCTCTTTTAAAGGAATATAATTCTCAAATTTTCTACCAACACTAACGAGAGCACCATCATCCTCAACTTTAACAACTACTGCAGGTATAATTTCACCTTTTTTAAATCTTCTTGGAAGATAATCTTCTGTAATTTTTCTTACTTCATCTAATTCCTCTTTTACCTCTTCATCAACCTCCTCTTTTACCTCTTCCTCCATCTCAGAAATAATATTTCTGATCTCTTCTTCGCCCAACTTTTCGTCTTCTGAACCCTCCTCTTCAATTTTTTCTACCTCTTCTTTTTGTGCTTCCTCTTCTTTTGCTTCTAACTCTTCGAGGTTTTTTTCATCTTTCTTAGAAAATTCCTCATCCTTTTCTACCATACTAAACCTCCTTTGTTAAAATTTCTTTTGCCTGATTAACAATATAAGAAAAACTTTCTTTATCATTAATAGCTAATTCTGAAAGCATTTTTCTATTAATCAAAATCGAACCATTTTTAAGCCCATAGATAAATCTTGAGTAAGATATTCCGAATTCTTTAAGTGCTGCATTAATTCTTGTAATCCATAAACTTCTCATATCTCTCTTCTTTAATCTTCTTCCAACATAAGAATAATGAAAAGAATGTTCTACTGCTTCTCTTGCTATACGGTATCTAATTGAAACAGCCCCTTTGAAACCTTTAGCAAGTTTTAATGTCTTTTTTCTTCTTCTTCTCGTATATGGACCACCTTTAATCCTTGCCATTGATTACCTCCTTAAACCTATTATCTTTCTAACTTTTTTTTCATCTTCTTTAGAAATCTCTTTATATCTTAGCTGTTTAACTTTTTTACTTGATTTTTTCTTTTCAAGGTGATGTGAATGTCCTGTTTTTCTTCTCATCACTTTTCCACTTCCAGTTACCTTAAATCTCTTCTTTGCTGTTTTCGAGATTTTTAACTTGGGCATCCTTGTTTCCTCCTTTTTTTATTGGACCTATTAAACATTCAATCCTTTTTCCCTGAAAAAATGGCTCTTTTTCAACAACAGCCACATCTTTAAGTTGGTCAATAACATTCTTTAATAACTCAAAACCTCTTTCCTTGTTCGCCAATTCTCTGCCTCTAAAAAATATCGATATTTTTACTTTATCACCATCAAGTAGCCATTCTTTTGCATTTTTTACTTTATATTCTAAATCTCCTTTTCCTATAAAAGGTCTTAATTCAAGATTTTTTACATCAAAAGTTACCTGTTTCTTCTTTGCTTCCTTTTTTTTCTTAGTTAACTCATATTTATATTTTCCATAATCTACAATTTTACACACAGGGGGGTTTATGTTAGCATTTATTTCAACAAGATCTAAATTCTTTTCTTCTGCAAGAGATAGTGCTTGGTCTATCGGAAAGACTCCCAATTGTTTACCATCATTATCAATAACTCTTACCTCCTTTGCTTTAATCGCTTTATTTACTCTTAAAGAATCCCCTTTAATAGAAGATCACCCCCATTGAATCATCACTCACTTTTTGTTCTCAACCTCCTTTTTTAGTTTTTCAATTATATTGTCTATAGAAAAATTACCAAGATTTCCTTGATTCTTTTTCCTCACTGCAACTTCCTTTTTCTCCTTTTCTTTTTTACCAATCACAAATAAATAGGGAACTTTCTCCATTTCTCCGTTTTTTATCTTTTCCTGTAAAGCATCATTTGAAAAATCAGATTCAACTCTAAAACCAACTTCAAAAAGTTTATTATACACCTCTTTTGCATAATCTTCAACATCTTGAGTAACAGTTAAAATTTTTATCTGTACTGGAGATAACCATAATGGAAAATTACCTGCATAATTTTCAATAAGAGCACCAAAAAATCTTTCAATTGAACCAAGAACAACCCTATGGATCATAACAGGAGTATGCTCCTTACCATCATTACCCATATAGGTAAGATTGAATCTCTGTGGTAAATTAAAATCTACCTGAATAGTTGGCCCCTGCCATAATCTATCAAGAGAATCTTTGAGTTTAATATCAATTTTTGGTCCATAGAAAACACCCTCACCTGGATCTATTTTATAATCAATTTTTTCTATCTCAAGGGCTTTAATTAAAGCATTTGTTGCTTTTTCCCATAATTCTATAGCACCAACAAATTTTTCAGGTCTTGTTGATAGATATATTTCATAATTTTCAAAACCAAAAGTTTTCATCATAAATAGAGCAAAATTTAAAACTCCAATTATTTCATCTTCGAGCTGGTCTTCAGTACAAAATATGTGAGCATCATCTTGAGTAAATCCTCTAACTCTTAATAATCCATGTAAAACACCTGATCTTTCATATCTATAAACTGTTCCAAGTTCAAAAAATCTTAAAGGAAGTTCTTTATAACTCCTTGTTCTTGATTTGTAAATCAATATATGTCCTGGACAATTCATTGGTTTAACAAGGTAAGGAACATTGTCAACCTCAATTTGAGAATACATATTATCTTTATAATATGAAAGGTGACCAGAAATTTCCCAGAGTTTTGCTTTCGCAATATGTGGAGTATAAACAAATTGATAGCCCCTTTTAAGGTGTTCTTCTCTTTCGAAATCTTCTATTATTTTTCTTATCATTCCACCTTTTGGGTGGAAAAAGATGAAACCAGGGCCAGCTTCTTCTGGATGAATACTGAAAAGATCAAGTTCTTTTCCAAGTCTTCTGTGATCTCTTTTCTCAACCTCTTTTAATTTCTCAAGATAACTATTTAGTGAATTTTCATCAAAAAATGAAGTTCCATATATTCTCTGAAGAACCTCCTTTTTTTCATCTCCTCTCCAATAACTTGATGAAGATGATAAAATTTTAAAATTTTTTATCAAAGTTGTATCTTTAAGATGAGGTCCTCTACAAAGATCAAAAAATTCACCAACTTTATAAATAGAAACAATATCACCTTCAATATCATCTATAAGTTCAAGTTTAAATTTTTCTTCTTTGAATAATTCTCTTGCTTCATCCTTATTTATTTCAAATTTCTCAAATTTAAGAGTATTTTTTAATATCTCTTTCATCTTATTTTCAATTTCAACCAAATCCTCAGGTGTAAAAGTTTTGTTAATATAAAAGTCATAATAAAAACCATTCTTAATTGATGGTCCTATAGCAAGTTTAACTTCAGGATAAAGCTTTTTTACTGCATATGCCATTATATGAGAAGTTGAGTGATTAAGAATTGTCAGTGAATCTTCATCATCTATTTTCAAAAATTTAATTTTATCTCCCTCTTTTGGCTTATAATAAAAATCTACAATCAAATTATTGTTTATTTTAGCACCAACAATTTCATCAATATTATCAAAATTATATAAGAGAGAAAATAAATTATCTTCTTCATTAATAAAAAAATTTTCATTAAGATTTTCTAAGAAAATCTCTACTTTCATATATCTCCTTATTTTAAAATTTTTAAAAATAAAAAATGGTGGGCGATAGTGGATTCGAACCACTGACCTCTTCGGTGTCAACGAAGCGTTCTCCCTCTGAACTAACCGCCCTTTCTCAATTTATATTATAATAATTTGATTATTTGTCAAGAATCTTTATAGAGATTACCGAGAAATTCTCCATTTTGTCATTCTCATGTTCACAATAGCGGGAAAAAAGGGAATCCATTCCTTTTATTTGTCATTCCCGTGTAAGCGGGAATCCAGTTCCTCTATTTCGTCATTCCCGTGAAAAACGGGAATCTAGTATCTCCATTTTGTCATTCCCGTGTTAACACCTCCATTTTTGTTATTCCCGTGTAATCGGGAATCCAGTATCTCCCAATTTTGTCATTCCCGTGTAAACGGGAATCCAGTATTTTTATTTGTAACATAAATTCCTGCTTCCATAAGAATAATAGTTTGAATAACTTTTTCAGAAGCCTTATATAAGTATAGTAATATACTTTTAAAAAAATAAGAGTTTTTATTGAAAAAACTACCAACTTTTAATACCTTTTATCTACCAACTAATATTGAATAATAGTTTTAAATTTTATAATTTTAATATATGTATTTAGCTTTTATTGATGAATCAGAAGATTATGATTTGTAATTTTTAGGTAGCTATTTATTAATCATTTCAGAAATTTTTTTCAGTGATATAATTAAAGAATAAAAATATAAAAAATGAAAGGAGATTTTATGAAAAAATTTTTTTCTTTAGTTTTGATTATCATACTATTAATGAGTCTTAAAATTGTTTTTAGTAGTGAAATTATGTGGAATACATATCGTGGAAATACACAAAGATGGGGTTATTCTGACTCTATTTTTTCTCCTCCATTAATGGAAGCATTTAGATATACTGGTAATGCAAATTTTTCTTCACCAATTTTCTCAAACGGAAAAATCTTTGTAGGATCTGGAGATAAAAATCTATATTGCTTTGATTCTGAAACTGGTGATGTATTATGGACTTATGAAACAGATGGAGCAATAATCGGTGCTCCAACTTATGATGATGGTAAAATTTATTTTGGATGTGTTGATGGTTATTTTTTTTGTTTAGATGAAAATAACCCTCAAAAATATCTTTGGAGATATATTACATATTCAAAAATATATGTTGCACCTCTTATTGTAGGAAATATTGTATATTTTGGCGCTGATAATGGTCTTGTATATGCATTTGATAAAATAACAGGCAAAGAAGTATGGAATACTCCATTTTCAACAAATAATAAAATAAATTCAGCAATTTCAGGTGATGAAACATCAATATTTTTCATTTCTCAGGATGGATGTCTTTATGCTGTTCATCCATTAACAGGTGCTCTTTTATGGAAAAAAACAGTCGGGCCTAATGTTAAATCAACACCAATTATAAAGGAAAATTATGTTTTTATTTTAAATAGTTCTGGACAACTGCTCGCAATAAATAGAACAACAAAAAATCAGGACTGGTATTATTCATTAAGTCAGGATACTGCCACAACTCCTGCGATTTCTGGAGATTTAGCAATAATTCTTGGAAGAAATGGAAAACTTGCCTGTGTTGATTTAAGAACTGGTAAGGCGAGATGGGAAAGAAATTTACCAGGACAATTTGATACTTCTCCTGTTGTAACAGATAAATATATATTTATAGGAGATAATGCATCAACTTTATATATGCTTTCAATTGATAACAATGGCTCAACATCATGGTACGAAAAGTTTGAAAAAGGATTTTTCAATGATTTCTTAATTCAAGATAACAAACTTTACACTACTGGGTTAGATTCCTCTTTAAGATGTTTTGTATCACAACCTCCACCATCATTAAAAGTTGAACCAATTACTTTAGATTTTGAAGAGGTTGAAGTTAATTCACAAAAAACATTGAGTTTAAATATAAAAAATGTGGGAGGAGGAACATTAACAGGGAGTCTTGAATCCTCTGTTTATTGGATAAAAATATTTCCAACAGAATTTTCAGGTAATGATGTTGTTATAAATGTTACTGTTGATACTAATGGATTTGAGATGGAAAAAAATTACCAAGGAAAAATAACAATAAAATCTAATGGTGGTAATCAAGAAGTCGCTGTTGTATTAAAAACTGCAAGTTTACCCGCAAAACTATCTGTTACACCTAAGTTACTTGATTATGGAAACATAAATAGAGGTGATAAAAAAACCATACAGATAAACATTAAAAATTTAGGAGGTGGAAAACTTTTTGGAACTTTATCAACTAACGTTAATTGGATAGAATTTGAAACAACAAATTTTGAAGGAAATAATCTACTAATAAATGTAACTTTAAATGCTTCTAACCTAACTCCGAATCAAAAGTATAAAGGTTTTATTTATGTTGAATCAAATGGAGGTAAAGAAACTGTAGAAATAAATATAAATGTAGTTGAACCCAATCCTGAAATTTATGTTGATACAAATACATTGAATTTTGGAGAAGTTAAAAAAGGAGATTCAGTAACCAAAATGTTTGTCATTTCAAATAGAGGTGGAGGACTTTTGACTGGGACTATCTCAACTTCTCAATCCTGGATAATTTTAAGTGAAAAAACATTTTCAGGAAACGAATTTAGAATTCAGGTAACAATAAATAGTTCCAATTTAAAAGAAAATGAAATTTCATATGGAAAAATTGAAATAAGTTCTAATGGTGGAGCCTATACAATTGAAGTGTATGTGAAGGTATTATCAAAAGAAGAAAAGCCTGAAAAAATTGTTATTGTTTTACAGATTGGAAATAAAACTATGTATGTAAATAATGTTTCTCAACAGATTGATGTTCCACCAACTATTATTGAGGGAAGAACTCTTTTACCTATAAGATATGTTGTTGAGCCACTTGGAGCAAAAATTTTCTGGGATGATGTAGAAAGAAGAGTTACTATTGAATTTAAGGATATAACTATTGATTTATGGATAGGTAAAAGTACTGCTAAAGTTAATGGAAAAGATAGGGCAATTGATCCAAGCAATCCAAAGGTTGCGCCACTTATTATTTCTGGAAGAACTATGCTTCCAGTTAGATTTGTTGCTGAAAATTTAGGATGTGATGTGGGATGGGATCCTGATACAAGAGAGGTTACGATAACTTATCCAAAAGATTAAATAGTTTCTTTCTCACAAATATCTTTATATATATAAGCACTTTTTCTTATTTTTCTTTCAAGTGTCTTAAAATCTACTTCATATAGACCAAATTTCATTGAATATCCCTCCACCCATTCAAAATTATCCATTAAAGACCAGTAAAAATATCCAGCAATATCTAAGCCTTCTTTTTTTGCTTTTTTTATCTCTTCTATACTTTTTGTTATAAATTCTCCTCTTAATTTATCCTCTTTATCAGCAATTCCATTTTCAGTAATTATTATTTTTTTATTATATTTTTTTAAATTTGATAATATTTCGTAAATACCTTCTGGATAATATTCATAACCAAAATCAGTTAATATGGCATCTTTTCTTTTTTTCTCGTTATACAATTTGAAAGGATGGAATTCAACAAAAGCTCTTGTGTAATAATTAACTCCTATATAATCAATTGAATCTTTTAAATCTGAATAAAATTCATTATTTCCGACAGGTTTTTTTATATAACCAGATGTAAGAGCATCAAGAATAAGATCGTTATATATAGGTGAAACTTTATTTACAAGAAATTTATCCATAAAAAAGTTCCTATAAGGATAAAATAACATCATATTATGAGCAATTGATACCAATGAATCACTCCTGTTCTCTTTTATGATAATATTTGCATACATATGAGAAAGTATCAAGTTCTTTATTACTTTTAATCCCTTTTTTAGATTTTTTTCACCCGGAGGCCACCAGCCAAAAAAGTAACCAAGAAGAGCTAAAACAACTGGCTCATTAATTGTAACCCAATATTTAACATAATCCTTGAAATACGGAACAACTTTATTTACAAATCTTTTAAAATAATCTATTGATTCAGGATTTAAAAATCCTCCTTTTTCTTTTAACCAGATCGGGATTGTAAAATGATGTAGTGTTAAAAGAGGCTCAATGTTGAGTTTTTTAAGCTCTTTTAACATATCAACATAATGTTCTATCTCCTTTTCATCAAACTTACCCTCTTCTTTTTCTATTCTACTCCACTCAATTGAAAATCTATAAGCATTGTTATTTAAAAATTTAATCAATTTAAAATCTTCTTTATAAAGATGGTAATGATCACAGGCCGGATGTGAAGAATCATTTGTCTTAATCTTTCCCATTTTCTCCCACTCCCACCAATCATTATAGAAGTTTCCTCCTTCAACCTGATGACTGCTTGTTGCAACTCCCCATAAGAAATTATCCATTCAGACCTCCTTTACATAGATATTTTTTAAAATATCGTAAAAAATATTAAAATTAACTTTTCCTCCTTCATATAAGGTTACATTACTTATTGATGCTGATAATCCATATTTTATTGAATCCAAAAAACTCATACCCTCTGTTATTCCAAATACAAATCCTCCCATAAATGAATCCCCAGCACCAACAGGATTTACAACATTCACATTAAAATCAGAATAGATATGATATGTTTTATTATCTAAAATAAAGAGTGCTCCCTTTTCTCCTAATGTTATACATATTGATTTAATTTTATATTTACTTTTAATATCTCTTAGATTATTAATAATTTCACTTTTTTCAATATTAAATGTATTTGAGAATTCATCTTCATTCAGTTTTAGAAAAAATGTATCGCTTGTTTCAAGAAATTTAATTAAAAATTCACCTTTTATGTCAAGAAATATTTTTTTATTTTTAATAATTGAAATTAAATCGTTGAAAAAATCGAAATCAAGCCCTTTTGGAATGCTTCCTGAGATGATTATATAATTAAACTGTTCGATTCTTTTATTGATTAAATCTAATAAACCATTACCTTCTTCCTTACTAATTTCAGGACCAACTTCATAAATTTCAATCACATTATTATATTTATCAACTATTATATTGCAAACTCTGTTTTCTTTATTAATCTCATAGAGCAGAGGATAGATATATTCTTTTATTAAACCATCTTCTATAAATTTACCATTATACCCACCTTTAAAGCCAGATACAGTTACAGTTCTATTGAAAGATCTTAAACATCTCGCAACATTAACTCCTTTACCTCCAGGCAGAGAAGAGATAACACTTACTCTATTTTCTTTATGAAGAGAAAATTCATCAACTAATAAAACTTTATCAATTGCGAGATTTAAATTAATAGATAAAATCATTTTTGGATAAAAACTCTTGATTCATGTGGATAAATAAAATTATCATCTCTTTTATTAAAAATTTCATCTCCCTTAATTTCAATCTCCTGCCTTTTATCACTCAAATTAACATAAAGATTGATGATATTATTTTCAAAAGAGATTTTATATTCAAATAGATAATCATTAAATTTAAAATCAGTTATGTAATAATTTTTTATCTCTTTTAATTTCAATAGAAGAGAGAAATCATTATCATTTAGATTATATAGAGGATCAGAGAAAAAAATTACATTAGATAGAAAGTAATCTATTATTAGAATTGAATTTCTCTCAAAACTATTCAATTTTTTAGGTTTAATAAATACTACATCTGGATCAGATAGAAAAAATTTAGGCGTTGAAATTGTCCTAAAAAGTGTATTTCTTAAAGAATTAAATGCTTCTACATTTTCAGAAAAACCAATTAATCTTGTAAAATAATCTTTCCAACCATCTTTTGTATCTGGTCCAATTCTTAAAATATCATAAATTCCATCCATTAAAATGTATGGAGCTCCACAACCAAGAATCTTTGAAGCCTTTAATTCCTTTTTTATTTTTTTCATAACAAAGATGTATCTATCGTAAATTGACTCATCATTTTTTTTAGTTATATATGAGTTGAAAAAAGCATATAAAAAATCAAGTTTGAATAGTTCAAAACCTTTTTCTTTTAATAGAATCAATTTTTCTAAAACATAGTCAATTGAATCATCTCTATTCATATCAAGAGCATAAAAATATCCACCCCATAAAGGATTAAAACCAACAGGGACAGGTTTTCCATTTTTATTTTTTAAAATAAGTGGACTTTTTTCTTTAAATATCTTAGAAGATTTCTCAACAGCAAATGGAGCAACCCATATCCCCGGTTTTACATTTTTTTCATTTATTTTTTCACTGATCTCTTTAAGAGAATCTTTAAATTTTGATTTCTCATTCCAATCACCTATGTAATCCTCCCAACCATCATCAATCTGAAAATAATCAATATTTATAGGTAACCTATCAATATAATCTATGTTTTTTATTATTTTTTCCTTATCAATGTTTCTATAGTAGTAATACCAAGATGTCCAACCATAAATTTTTTCATTGAAATCACCATTCAAGATTGGATTGTCACTCTCTTTTATTAATATTTCAGGAAGAGTTACTTCACCATAAACTTCTTTATCAATTTCCAAATTTATTCTAAAAAGGTTATCTTTTAAATAAAAATAGGTAAAAATAGATAAATTTTCAGGATAAAAAATCAGATATTTATTATTTTTTAAATAGGTTAAAAAATAACTACATTTTTCATCTGGGTCTATTGGATTTAAATAATGATATTTCAGTTCCTTTATAGGTGGATTTCTAAATTTTTTATTTTGTTCTATCAAATAAGATGAAGACCAAGAACTGAAACCATTTCTAAATATTTTGGCATTTTCAGGTTCTAATATTTTATATTCAATTACAATTTTTTTTAAATATTTTTTATGTTTTAAAAAAAGATTTAGTTTTATTTTTTTATCTTCAATTTTATAATCTAAATCTTCATTTTCGCCTTTTTTCTCTTTAAATTCTAAAATTTTATTAAAATAAAATAAAATTTTACTAAACCTTAATTGAAATTCATTCATTTTTTTCCATTGATTCTCTTACTTTTGCCATTTTCTCTCTTATTTTTTCAGCATCTCTATTTATAAATAAAGAGACAACGAAGAATAAAATTCCACAGGGAATCCAGAAAAGAGCAGAAACTTTCATTGAAAAATCAAGGTCTCTTATTGATGATATCAAACCTCCAATAAATGGACCAAAACCTGCACCAATAGAATCTGTTAAATTAAAGATTGAGGAGATTGCTCCTCTATGTTCAGGAAGGTTGACATTCATTAACATAGCTTTAACATTTGGACCAGCAAATGAAATAAAAAATGCGCCTAAAAAACCAAATATGCTTGGTGGTAATATGTCTATGAATGATGGATTAACTTTTCCTGGCCAGTAGAGAGTTATCATAACTGGTATAACTCCAATTAATTGGGATAAACCACAAAAAATTGGAAGATAACTTCTCTTCTTTAAATAAAGTTTATTGCCAACTATTCCACCAACAAATTTACCAAAAATTGTTCCAATTCCAAGGATTATTAAAAGAACAGTTCCTAATTGAATTGGATAGTTTTTGTGTCTAAAATAGAAGGTTATTAAATAGTATGGAATTATACCCCATGCAACAGTACCAGGTATTCCTTGAATAAATAACCATATATTTGAGGGAATTTTTAGAAGTTCAAGATAATCTTTTAATTTTATACTACTTTTATATTTAGCACCCTTAATTACAAGTTCTCTAATTTCCTGCTCACCAGCCCCTCTTTCAGGTTCTCTTCCCCATATTATTATTCCTAAAACAAAGAAAAAATCTGGAACAGAAACTATAATAAATGGTAATCTCCATCCATAAATTGGAGCAAGAAATCCTGCGACAACCATTCCAACTATAACTCCAACTGCAATTATTGCATCATACCATGCTTGGGCTCTTGCTCTCTGTTTTTCTGTAAAAAGATCACCAATAATAGAAAAAACAACAGGAACTGTTCCTCCTATTCCAATTCCTGTTAAAATTCTTAATATTAAAAGTTGAGTGTAATTTTGAGCGAAAGCTGTCAACAAACAAGGTATTTCTCCTAAAAGAATAGCAAAAACTAATAACCATTTTCTTGAAAATTTATCAGTTAAATATCCCCATAAAAGAGTAACTACTGCAGCAACAAGTGTAAAAGCTGAACCAATAATACCTATTTCCCAATCCCCAATTTTAAATTCCTCTTCAATAAACTGAATACTTGGAGACATTACATTCAAATCTGCATTTAAAATTATCCCTGTGAAGAAAAGAATGGCAAATAAAAAAAGAACCCCTTTTTTAAAACTGTAAACCTCATCAAGACCGATTAACTGAAAAAATTTCATAAAGGCATCCTCCCTTTTAAAATTATTTTTTTACTTCTATCAAAAATAAGATAATTTTCCTCTTTTCTTTTAAAATTTCCAGATAAAATCTCCTCAATTTCAAATGGTAAATAGATATATATATCTTTTATATTTTCATTAATTTCATTTAAAAATTCTACATCAATAATATTTTCTTTTACATTAACTTCAAATGAAATATTTCCAAAATATGTGACACCATTATTAAATAAAATCTTGTCTCCATCTTTAAACCACTCTCTTCTACTTCCAGAAAGAATTACTATCCCATTTTCTTTTTCAAATAGAAGAGAATTTCTAATAAAATGTATTAATTCTGCAACAAGCCAACCATGATGACCGTCTCCTTCACAACCACCAAGTGATTTTGGATTTATTGCTTCTGGCCCTGTATATGTTTTTGTCAATAAGGAAATTACACTATCAAAAAGGTTTACTGCTTTTTTTTCTTCATTTAAATTAAGGAGTGCTTCTGCAATTTCTAAAGTAAGATAAAGATTTATTCCTGAATGTGTGATATTTTGATAAAAACAGTTATTCACAAAAAATTTTTTCCTCAACTCTTCGTAACTATTCATAATTTCATCTTTTGACAAAAGATCAAGATTGAGTGGAAAAATTGATGTAAAGGTTGCGATAATTGAGGCATCAATATTTCTACCAAAAGCACCTACACAGATTTTTTTATCTAATCTTTTTTGATCTTTATCTATTGCTTTTCTTACATCATTTTTAAACTCTAAATAATATTTTAAAAAATTCTCACTGTCACTTTTATTTCCAATCTCATTTGCAAGAGAAGACGCATCAAGTAAACCCTTCAAACCAAAATAATCATCATAGTAATATAGATCATTTGGACCAAAATGTTCAGCACTAAAACTTGATGGAAGTAATCCATAACTATCAACATATTTTTTTCTTTTTCTTTCAATCCACTCTGCACCTTTTTTTATATACGGATAAAATTCATTTAAAAATTCTTTATTTTTTGTATACCTATAATATTCTGCTATTGTAAATAAAGCTTGTCCATTTGAATCCCACTCACCTACTTGAGATTGAAAATAACCATCTTTTTTAATTTTTTTCTTAAAATATTCAATTATTTTTTCAGCTCTTTTTAAATCTCCAATTTTCATAAGAGCAGGAATCATATAAGCACTATCTCTAAACCAAAATTTTTTATAAGTTAAAGGACCTGGAGTTATATATTCTGAATTTATTAAACTTTTAAGATATATTTTATTTGAATTAAAAATCCTGTTTATATTATCATCAGGAACATCTATTATCAATTCATTTTCTCTCTCTTTTTTCATAAAAGAAACTTTGTTATCTTTTGATTTATCAAAATTTAAATCTATAGAATAATTCTCTTCCTGTGGTAAAAAAAGTTCGAAGTTTTTTTCTTCATTTTCATTTAGATTAAATTCATAATATATTCCGCCAGTTGATAAACCATACTTTGATGTGATTCTATTTTTTTCACTTACTTTAAAGTCATTAATGTCAGCTTCGTCATCAAATAGAATAAATTTGTAATCTTTTGTTATAGGTATGAGAAAAGGAAAAGAATTAACAAAAATTTTGTTATCTTTAATTTCAATGTTAAATATTGGTATGAATGATTCTGGATTAAACGGCCTAATTAGGAAGAAAAATCTATAAAGTCCAGATTTCTTTGATTTAAAGTTATATTTTAAAAAGATTCCTTTATCTATTTCAGAAGAGAATGCTTCAAAATTGTATTCAAAGTCTGAACCATTATAAAAAGTTTTTATAATTCCAGTTAAATCATCAACTGTTTGTTCAATTTTATTTCTTGAAGGGAAAAAATATTCATCATTATGTTGGATAAAGATATCAAGAGAAGGGGAATTTTCTTTTGGTGAAATCATTCCTTTTAAATCAACAACGCCTTTTTCATCTGATTCAATTGAACCCAATATTGTCCAGTTTCTATATGTTGTGTTTATTGCAAAAATATTAGCTCCTCTTGGAATAAAAACACCACTTTTAGGATTCAGTTGTTGCTCTATCCAAAATGGAAAAATCCAATTTGAATTAACCTCGAAAACTCTTGATGTTAATAATCCTTTTATTAAAACTTCAAGATTTAAAGGAATCAGTTCTTTTGGAAATGTTACTTCACTTTTTTTACCCATATTTAAAATTGATTGAAGGAATGGTTTTAAATTTTGTAACTTAAACAGTTTGATCAAAGATCTTAAAATAAAATTCATAATTCATCTCCTTTAATCATTTTTAAACCATATATTCCAGCACCTATTGATGTCGCTTCAATTTCTAAACCTGCTTTTACGATTTTAACATTTTCAAAAGGTATCTTTAATGAATATAACATTGCAAAATCAATGATTCTATTAAAAAAATAACCAAGACCTTTTGTCAAACCACCACCTATTATTATTTTATCAGGATTGAATATATTGATAAGATAAGATACAACTAAACCAACATATTGAAGTGAATTTAAAACAGCCTCAACACATAATTCATCATTTTCAAAAGCTAAATCCATTATAATAATTGTATCAATTTTTTGAATATCATTATCTACTTTATCTAAAATTTTTGTTTTTCTACCCATTTTTATACCCTGGACTACATAATCTTTTATACTTCCACCAGATGATAATTTCTCAAAACATCCTCTTTTTCCGCAACCACAAAAAATTCCTTCTTTATCAAGAGTTATATGTCCAATTTCACCTGCAAGATTATTCATTCCCCTGATTAATTTATTTTTATAAACTATTGCTCCACCAATTCCTGTGCCTAAAGTTAAAAATATAAAAAATGGGGAATCGACTCCTTCACCAAAAAATAGTTCACCAATTGCTCCCATTTTCACATCATTATCTATGAATGTTGGTATTTTAACATTATCTTCAATTATATTTTTTAGAGGGTAATTTTCTAAAAAGTTTATATTTGGTGATTTAATAACAACTCCCTTTTTGTAATCAATAAAACCTGCACATCCAATACCAATTGATTCAACATTAAATCCCTCTTTTATAGAATTTATCATTTTAATCATATCCTCTATTATTCTTTTTTCTTCATTTGTATCTCCAGTTTTTACAAAACCCTTTTTAAAAACTTTCCCATCTTCATCTATCAAGTTGAATAGAATTTTTGTTCCACCTATATCAATTCCAATTCCAAACTCACTCATTTTTTATCATCTCCTTTAATTTCTTAATTATTTCAACATCTTTTGTATTGAAACCTCTAATTTTAGAAAATTTTATTGATATTAAATCAATTTTAAAAATCAAAGAAAAAATTCTTGCAAGTTTTGATGAATTAAAACCTGGATAAATCTCTTTAACTTTATATCCATAATCTTTCAAAATTTCTCTTGTTATATCAAACCTCTTTTTTATTTTTTCATTTTCAAAATGGTCTCTTAATAAAATTATATATAAGATATCTTTCAATTTTTTATCCATAAATCCAACAATCTCATCATGATGAAGGTTCGGAATGATATTTGAGTGTGCTAATATTTTTCCATTTTCATTCAATTGTCTTCTAAATCTTTCTGCAATGGAATCTGAAAAGTTTGATGAACCATAAATAACGGGCATTCTGTTAATCATATCATTAACAATTTCATCTAATTCACTATTATTTTTTTCTCTTTCAATTATTAAAATTTTTATAACTTCATCAATATCATTTGAAAAGTCTAATTTTAAAAACTTCTCTAAGATAATTATTATTGAAAAAAATATTATATGTAATGCCTGTCTTGCTTCATAACCCTTTTTTAATTTTATAAAGGGTAAATTTTTTTCATTTGAAATTTTTTCTAATTTTCCATTTGAAGAAAAAATTATAATTTTATCAGTTTTTTTAATTGATTTTTCAAGCGATGATATTGTCTCTTCTGTTTCACCTGAATAAGAGCAAGCTATAACAAGTGTATCTTTATCAATAAATTGTGGAATTTCATAACCTTGATATATGAAAATAGGATAGGGTGATTTATCAAAAAGATAGGTAGAGATAATATCAAAAGCAGCTCTTGAACCGCCACCTGTGCCAAGAAAAACTATTTTATTAAATTTGAAATCTGGAATTTTATAATCTTTTAAATGATCTTTAACCTCCTCAATATCTTCAGGAACATTATAAATTGAATCAAACATTATTTTATATTCATCCATAATTCCTCCATTTTATAAATAAATAGCATCAACATTTGTGTGAATTTGTAATGGGGTTAAAATTTTTAATGCTTCAGCATAATTTACTCCTATTTTTTTACCA